>JAJTHV010000167.1 GCA_021300095.1 Flammeovirgaceae bacterium
AGGTTAAATCGCTCTTTTTCTGTCGCTCTATAATGGCTTATAACGTTTGGCTATTTGCAGTTGCTGGAGGGCTAAACTATTGATTAAGAAGATTGACGATAGATTTACCACCATCTTTATTTGGTTAAAATTGATGATTTCTCACTGTTTGAATTACATATAGTTGTTTTTCTAAATGGTTTGTTGTTATCTCTTTCTTCCAATTTGGTTTATTCTTGATGAATTCCACCCAATTGGGTTGATGACGTTTGAAGTGATGCGTGCCATTTAATTGATCAAGATAAAGAATGGCCTCTATGGCACTATTCTGATCAAACCACAAATCAGGTTTTTGTAAGTAGTAGTCGAGGTATAGGTTGATATATTCTACACATTTCGGCTGATTAAAAGATACAAGCACATGGCAATAAATAGCTCCGGCATAACATACTTCACTTTTTAATAGATGTATTCCAATAACATCTATAAATTGTATTTGATTGGTAATGGCCGCAAAAAAAGCGCCTGTTTGCCGGGTGCGCCAATTGAAGTCTCCCAGATTTTTTTGAATGATATCGGTGGTAATTTCTTTTTTTACGGAGATTAACCGATCAATCCATTCCTGATCGGTTTCGCCAATCATCATATAATAAGGAGACACCCATTTTGTGAGAAACTCTTTGGATAACTCAACTTCATTCGTAAAAGATTTTAAATCTTCAAAAGGAGAGGAGTGGTGCACAGTGGCTCCAGCGGAATGTAATCTAATGGCTTCGATTTCATGATTATCCATATCATGTATTGATAAGTTATTTAGCTCAATATAAATAAGATGATCTTTAGCTGCAAACTAAGGATAGCATGGAGTGGAAGGTGATTTACAGATCATTTGATAAGTATTGCTATTAAATCCTGCGCTTTACGTTGGGATACTTCTTGGCCAAATAATAATGTATCTTCAGCGATGGCTCTGAAAATTTCTTACTGAAAAACTTCAGAAATAAAACCCCGCTACCGAGTAATATTCTGGTTTTCATTTCCGGTAGGGCTGCCTCTACAATTATCTTATCGTCATGCACAAATATGTCCGCGCCACTGTACTTAGTGTTTTTAGCAATGATACATTCTCCAAGCAATCTTTTTCCAATGGAAAAAGTGTATTCAGGAAAAGTGCTCTCTAAACAAACTTTAACTTCTTCAATCTTTCTCATATCAGACTAGTTCTATGTTTTATTTAATCCTTTTTTTCTCCGCAGAAGTCCTTACGAGCGGGAAGTTACTTCCGCCCCCTCTAAAAACAAAACATGATTACACATTTCAAAGCCTCGAAAATTGGTGCCATAGGAGCAGAGATAGTAAGGGCACAAGTCTATCTAGTTATTGATTTAGAAGACCTGCGGCAGATAAGTTATACCTTTTGTTGTGCATCTGTGCCAGTTTGGTTCATCTTTCTTTTTATCATGTGTTGTTTTGTAGTGTACCGATTAGTTAGGTATCGATATGTCGCATACCAAAATATTCCGAACACACCCAATTGTACCACAAACATCAAAGTCCGTGCATCTTCTCCTCCTCCCCATAAAATCCCGAATCCTAAAAATGAAACTGGCATTGTCAATATACATATCACCATCACTAGGATGGATGTAAATTCATTTTCCATTAACGTCTTAGATGTCATGGCCAGCAATGATATAATACCTAGTCCTACGTAGCCTAGGGCAATATAAAATGACATCTTTTTTGCTTTCTCTTGAATTTCTCCCATCGATTCTTAGTCTTCAATGTCCGACCGGAATTGATCCGGCCAAATTGCATACACCGTTACCATATCCGCCTATTTTACTCTTAATCTTGCGCATATCTAAACTATATCTTCCTTCACCAAATTTTATTCTTCCCTCCATACTTGCTCGGAAGTTACTTTTGTCTCCTCTAAAAACAAAAAAAGATTACACATTTCAAAGCACCAAAAATCGGTGCCAGAGGAGTAGAGATAATAAGAGCACAAGTCTATCTAGCTATTGATTAAGAAGACTGGCGCCAGGTAGGGGATAACGGAGCGTATCTTAAGATCACGGAACCAATTTATTCAATCCGGCCAATCAGAATATACCTCTCGCCTTAAGGACACCCTCTTTCTTAACTGTAAACAAATCTTCAATGTAAGTCCCCACTAAAGGGTAAGCTTTTTTTTGTGAAATGCGATAATACTCTTGCGGGAAAAGAGCCTTTATTCTGTCTTTATCATACTGCTGAAGGTCATAAAATACATTCTCTTTGAACTTTATCTTTTGAGGCTTTAGTTCTTTCTTATGATAGGAGTCAAATTTGTAAGGATCACCCGGACTTGCCCATCTATTGTCGGTGGTCTTATATACGTCAAAGTATTGATATTTCTCGTGATAGAGTCTGCCTTTGAGTTTTGAAACGAATAACAAAACAGTCTTATATTTAGAAAAGCCTGGTTGCCCGTAATGGTCGTAAACAATAAACTCAATAGTGTCTTCCTTATACGTGCCGTAGACTAATTGCAAAACTTTATACTTTGCCAGATATCGACTATCCATACTGATTGTAATTGTTTCCATTACAACTTTTTTTCCATTTCTAATGACCGTATCTGGGAGCTCTTCTTTCTTCTCCTCCGGTGAATATTTAACCTCAATGATTTCACCAACAAAAACAATGAGACTGTCTTTTTGGGTTTGTCCAACAGTATAAGTAACAGAAAACAACACTGTCAACAATGCTATGATCTTAATTTTTATTAACTTCTTACAGTAATACATTATTCAATTTCGCTGTTTATTGTCAGTCCGTATTGTAAATGTAAAATGAGTGTCAATCCTATTTCCGTTTTCATCTACTTGCAATAAACAAGGTGTAAGGACTTTTTTCTGACTCTCTGTTCTGTAGTAGTAACACATACCTATTTTTAGCTTGTTAGTTAGAATAACATGGTCGATATTATTTTTATCGAGTGTAACGATACTATCTTTGATGGTGTAGCTACCATGAAAATCTTTGCTTGTTAGCCATGATCCATTTATTATTTCATATTTTCCGTTGTTCTTCAAATTAATGGTAAAGGCATTCGTGCCACCGTCATAATAAGCATATAGGATAGTTTGAGAATTATCAATTAATAAAAGAGTAGTCAGAGTTATGCTGAAGATTCCTATTGCGATAAAAATCAACTTCTTAGTTTTCATCACCCAAAGTATGGTATTGCCCTATAATAACTCTTTAGTTCGGAAGATACTCCCATGCCCTCTAAAAACAAAAAAAGATTACACATTTCAAACCATCGAAAATGTGTGTAATAGGAGCAGAGATAGTACGAGCACAAGTCTATCTAGCTATTGATTAAGAAGACTTGCGACAGATAGGAGGGCAAACTAAAAACAGCAGTTTAGACTCACACAAACTACCGATAGCGGGGCGGGCTACTCGATTGTTAGTAGTTGCTTCGTTCACCTCATCTTCTTGGTAGTCTATTTCTTTCTCATAGTCTTCATGTAGACCAGAGTCAATTACCTCATTTTTATCATTAACAAATAGGCGATACAATGTCTTCGGATAAGGAACTTCAGTTAATTCTGAAACGTAGTATGTAATTATCAAGTGTTTTTTACCGTCTTTATACGAATTGTCCTGTTTGATTATTCTAAGGTACCTGTCCACTTTATCGTGAAAGTCTATAATGGTCGCTGGACTGAGCCCTATTTTTTGCTTCAAACTGTCAAACGTCTTTTTGTCTGTCTGTTTCAAGTATTTAGCGACTAAAGGAAAGAGGGATGTATCATATTCAATTATTTGTTTTTCAATTTCAAGCTCTCCAAAGTCTTTAATGCTGAAGTTTTTAATTTTGAATCTCAGTCCGACTGAATCACTTATCACCTGACATAATTTCCTTACACCAATTATCAATTCAAAGTCCTCATTGGTAAGAAAGTCGATTTTAACTGAAT
>JAJTHV010000447.1 GCA_021300095.1 Flammeovirgaceae bacterium
CGGAGGGATACCTGCCACTATAGTATTCCTCCAAGCGATGTTCATCTTGGGTGCAACCGGATAAAACTCGTAAACCAACGGTTTAATCTTCTCTGTATACCAAGGATTATCCGGAAGTGCCTCTAACTGCACCAACGGCTCTAATCCATTTAATCCAACCACTTCCGTCTTGTCGAATACTTCACTTAAGTCGGCAACGGCAGATGCTTCAAAAATATTAAGCCCGGGGATAATTCGAGCGGCCGGGCGATAGCCGACCATTGCATTTAGCTTATCATTTAACGAATTGAACTTACTTGTTCGGAAGTACGAATGATACAAACGCTTCTCTTCGACTTTTGTAACAGTGCCCTGAATTTCTTTACTCGTGGTTGTGACTGTTCCTGCACTGGAGGATGCAATTTGTTTATTGGAAGTGGTTACGTTCTTATCCACAGCCTGAGGTGGGGATGTAGGGACTTTTACAAATTGAATCGTCATCATTTTATCGGAAGGAATGACTGGGAGGTTGTAACTGATAAATCCTGCGGAATAGGTAACCGAAGAATTCATCGAAGTTAGTTGACCAGCCGGAGTAAATCGTGCCACAAAATCATAACTGGTAGCTCCCTCCTTCTTTTCAAACAGATAGCTCTGCCCTACCTTTAACTTCATGTACCCTTGCGGATATTCATTTTTCATGAAGTTGTGCTGTGCAGTCTGTGGATAGCTGTACAACACATTGCTTTCCGGAATGTAATCCGGTGCGACACCAGTCGTAAATTCAGTCTTCGCCTCTTCTCCTTCGGGTTTGCCACCTGCCATCATGGATTGCCAGGAGCCATTCAATTTCTGCTCCCACAAAACTTTTACAACCACCTTAACAGTAGATTTAGGCGGTAAGATTTCATCGGGGCTAAATAGTACTACGTCTTTGTTTTCATTCCATTGCAAGTTCCCGGGAATGTCTTTTCCATTGGAAGTAACTTTAAAACTTCCCAATTTCACTCGATAGGCTTTGTAATTTCCATCTAAGTCGAGCATCTCAAAATCTTTATCGATCGCAAGGTTAAATGCCGCTTGTGGCGTGGTGAATACATCTACTTCTCCATCGGAAGATTGTGGTTTAACATCAGCTATCACCTTTACTCCGGTAACGGAGCTAACTCCTTCTATTTTACACTCCTCTCCGATCGTAATACTAAACTTACAATCGCCTTTAATTAATCCACCTAGAATGGAAAACTGTCCTCCTACCACACCGCGCATCCAGAAAGGATTGGGCAACTTAGCTTGCAACACAGCCGCTGCGCCAATTCGTAAAATTTCAAACTCGCCTTGAATAAACCAGAGATCGACAAACACACCAATGCTTCCCTGAAAATAAGCCCACGCTTGCCCTGAAGCATACCATCCATTAATGCCAATAGGTCCACCACCCACACATCGGGCACTTCCGTAATTCTTCAACATCACATCAAAACCTAACCCTGCACTGAATTGTCCGTAGAAAATGATGATCTCGATGCGCGGAGTTTTCACTTCCAGACTGGCACCAAACGCAAAGCCACCTCCATTCGCCAACGCATTTTCATTGCGCATAAAATCTAAATCCATCCCACCTAGAATATCTGAAACTGTTTGTGGAGGTGGTGGCATGCCGGGTAAGTACGTGCCCACCATGAAGTACGCGCCTGCTTGCACCAATCCGATAAAATTCAAACCGATTCGCTGCTGAGGTGTGCCGATGTAGATGTACCATTCGTCAGGTGCGAAATGCAATACAGCCGAACCTGCCAAACCTTCCGGGCCAATGCCGCGCAAAACGCCTCCTATATTTACATACGTATCGAGATTTGCGTGCAGTGCGCTATTCGTAAAGTCATAAACAATATCCAAGGAAGCCCGAAGGGGTGCGCCTTTATCGCGTGGATATTTTATCTCCGACATGAAGTACCCGTCTCCGCGGAAGCGAATCATGCGCACGCCACCGGAGTTGTTAAAACTCATTTCAAATGAAGCATCCCCATTCAATGCTTCTGCACCGGGCATGACACCAATAGTTACCATGGCTTTAAATCCGAAACTGGTGTTGGGATCGGGCAAGTACCTTGATTCACTGCGTGAGGCGCCAACCGTCAACTTATCGGAATTGCCGGCCCTTGTGATAAAGTCTTTCGCACTCAATTTAGAATCGGTTTGGAGCGACATGTGATAATATGCACCACCGCCTAATCCGTAGAATCCAAAACCTCCCATCCCAATAGGAACGGGTGGTTTCACCATGCCATCTACGTACCAATAGCGCAGGTCTTTTACATTACCAAATTGAGCGATCGACTTTAAAGAAATAGCAAAGCCAATTCCAAAAGTAGCTTGTACTTCTCCGCGGAAACCATTTCCATAAACCGGATCTTGATCAAACAAGCTCAGTGAACCGGAGACATTGACCACACCCGTTTTCATGTCGATTTTGATATCGCTGAACTTGGTGTCTTTATACACCCATCGCTGTTTCTTTACAGTGATTTCTCCTACACCTTCTTCGGATTGTTTGATTTCTCCATACACACCTATGGTTGCCTCGGCACTCAGGCCTTTGTCGGAGGCATTCATTAATCCCAATGCTCCCTTGACTATCAGTTTTACTTCGCTGGAGTTAAATGCAAAATCTAACTTTTTGATTGATAGCGGAAAGGTAGCGGCTTTTTGTTCTTTTTTGCTGGCAAATGAAAATGTGCCGCTCGTAATAAATGGAGCCTCCGAAATCAAATGTACATTTTGAAAAGCTATGTCATCCAGATTTAATTTGGAGCCGCTTTTAATCTTAATCTTCCCATGCAAAAAAGCTTCCGGCTTTAATCGACCACTCTGCTTACTGACCACAATGGAAGAATTGCGATCGATGAGCACTTCGGCTGATAACACGGAAGCTTTTAACTCTCTGCCAGGTTGAATAACAAATTGAAAATTATTCTCACCGGCTTCTTCATACACAGATGCTGAGTACTTAACCGGCTCTGTGGGATCAAACATCGGTATATTGACAAGCCCACGTAACCCTGCTCCTTTCAATTGATTCTTTACCACCACAATGCCTAATGAATCAATGGAGAATGGCCAGCCATTGAGCGAACCCTCGTCTCTGCCAAATAAATTCTTTACATCTACTGCGCCAGAAACGCCCATGTGGTCGATGATCATGTTGCGAATAGTGATTTCGCTCCTCTTGGAAGATTCCAGCTCTTTGTAAATTTTTACTGTTGCTTCACGCAGATAAAAACCCTGCCATAAGTTGATATTGCCACCGGAAGTCATGTAGTCTTTAGGGAATTGAAAGCCTACAGGATTAGCGATGTCGCTAAAATCGATAACCGCATCACGTACGGAGAAGCTGAGCCCCTTTACATCTGGAATTTGAAATGGTGTAATACTGGTGGATGCTATCAGTGATCCCCAATCGTTGCTCTTTACTTCCAGAGTGGCTGTTACCTTTTCGGGGCCGGTTGAACCTTCCGGCACATCGGGAATCAGAAAATCGGTATCAAATTCAAATATCCCGTTAAGGCTTACGGACTTAAACCCATTGCAATCAAACTCTACATAATTTCTTCCGTCTGCTTTTAATATAAGGTTGACATCTTCGCTAATAGCAATGGTTTCCTCAGAGGCCAGTTCTAGCTTAGAAGAAGTTGATGAACCAATGCCACCGGGTTGAAAACCAATATTGCGACCCACAAAAATTAACTCATGACCTGTCGCCTTAAATTGTAAGATGAGATAGGCACTAAAGAAGGCGCCCTTTGGGGTAAACTTGGCATCATCGATTATGATCATGTAATTCATGCCTCCGACTTCTTTCATGAGCCCAACAGGCAGATTGACTAGATCTTCTTTGTTGAGCTTCTCGATGGTATTACCCTTCTGCAGAATATTCTCATACAAGGCCTTTATCTTGTCGGCAAGCGTAGGATCTGATTGTGATTGTGCATAGAGCAGCGAATTCTGCGAAGAACAAATAGCTGCTATCATGAAAAACGAAACGATCGTCTTTCGAAAAAGAATGGAATAATACGATTTATTCATAACGGTGTAATTGCATACAAAATCATGACTACCTAGTCATAAAGGTTATTCAGTTTGCTGTCAGGTTATTGTTTTTACTGTAATCATTTACCTTCTTTCATACTTCGATTAAAAACTATATCCATAATTGATTGTAGCTGTGTATTCCGAAAAACCCATCTTATCAGTGTCTGCCGCAAACTTGGTAAGCGAGACTACATTGATTGAGAATGCATGTTTTTTCTTTACGCTGTAGCTGCCATTCGCGCGCAGGTTCATCACGTTGCTTTGTAAAATCTGATTTTGAAATTGCTGGTTGTAGGTAGCGGTGAATGTGCAGCGCAGTTTTTTCTCCAGGAATGATTTCGTGATTGATAGATTGGGGCCTAATGATAAAGTATGGGTGCTGCCGATGTCGCCACGGTTGTAATTGACCGCTGCGGTGAGTGTAAGATTTGAAGCGGTTTTGGTGTAGCGATACGCCAGGTTTCCCGTATACACACGCGTGTCGTTGGAGGGTACATTTTCTTGGGCTGTTTCATCGGCCATCTGAAAACTGCCATTGAAGAAAATGCCTTGCTTCACTTCTTTGCTTCCAAAACTATATGACACTGAGCTTGTGATGTTCTGATTGATCTGATAGAAGTTGAGTGAATCCAATGCGTTGTTAAAGAAAGGATCGAAGCGCGGACGCACGCGTGTAAATGTGGTGAAGTTGGAATAGGAACCCGTGACATTCCACGCCAGACTCGGATTGAAATTAAAATTGAACGTGCCTACCGTTCGGCTGGTAGCATTCAGCTTAGCATCGTTGAGATTATTCCGTTGCGTGCCTACATTGGCCGACAAGTCGAGCTTGTTTTGGAGCAATCGCACGGAAGTGCTGACGGTTATATTCTCCATGTCATTATTAAAAAAGTAAGATCCCAGTGATTGATACCCGGGGTCTACGCGTTCGTAATTCAGTTGCAGATGAATAACTCCGCCCGTATATCCCAAGCTCGTTTTCATGGCATGATGATACTCTGAACTTGCGCGTGGTGTAAACCATCCGCCCACGTATGAAAACGCGTTCGTCTTTTCGAGCTCTGTTGTGGTTACACGTGTATCGCGCGTAAGCGCACTGCTGGCAATCTCCCCGCTCCAGGTAAAGTGGGTGCCTAATTTCTTTTTGGCAATGGCGCTTATGACCAGGTTCTCCATAGGGAAAACTTGTGCCTTCACCGGTTGTTGCCGCAGCGAATTGATTTCATCTTCGGCTTTGAAGAGAATGAGATCGATGGAATTTTGATTGTCTCCATATCCCGTTTTTACGGCATAGCCCACTCTGCGATAGGCAGGCTGCGATTGACGTATGGTGTCTTCTTCTACGGCCTGATTGAGTGTGCCGTACATGGCGTGCAGTCGGAACTTGGATGGGGTTAACTCGATGGCGGCACCGGAAAAGATATGCCCTACTAATGAATACGATGAGTACGTGAGGCTGTGGTATCCTGCGTACACTTTCGCCCACTTGTAGGTGGGTGCGATGCTGAACTGATTGAAGGGCTGCCGGAAACTGACTTGTTGATTGGAGTAACTAAAACTGACTGGCACGCTGATTCCGTAGATATCGGCCGTTACGTTGCCGGACAAAAAGTAATTGAACGGATCTCTTCGGGCGTTGATGCCGCTTGCGGTATAGCTGATAGCGGTCGCGTTGAATCCTCCGGATACTTTGATTGCTTCGGGTTTGCCAATTAACTCCAGGTTTTGCGTGAAGGCATTGAGGCAAATACACGTAAAAATTGTAACGTAAAAACTTCTCATTCCATCCAAAATAGTTGAGCGGACTACACCGGGCGGGGAAGTAAAAACAGGTAGTTAGCAATGCGCTTGAAGGTAAACTCCTAAGAAAAAACAGTGCCAAAAATTAACATCAAGAGAATCAGTGGCTTAACTTTCAATGAGTAGGGTGATGAGGGTGTTTTTCGTTTTATATCAATAACACTTTCGTTGCATATCAAAAAAACAGGGTGTATCGCTTCCGGCATTCTGACGATTTTGTCAGGAGAAACGGACATCGCTTCCGGCACCGCGGACATCGTCTCCGGCACCGCGGACATTGCCTCCGGCACCGCGGACATCGTCTCCGGCACCTCAGACATCGCCTCCGGCACCTCGGACATCGCCTCCGGCACCTCGGACATCGTCTCCGGCACCGCGGACATCGTCTCCGGCACCTCGGACATCGACTCCGGCACCTCGGACATCGTCTCCGGCACCGCGGACATCGCCTCCGGCACCTCGGACATCGACTCCGGCACCTCGGACATCGTCTCCGGCACCGCGGACATC
>JAJTHV010000399.1 GCA_021300095.1 Flammeovirgaceae bacterium
AAAGATTGAAGAGAGCACATTACGATGGTTGGAGTTGGAGGAGAGGGGAAAGTAATTCGGTGTGATGATTATTTAATTTTCATTATTTGAGAATTGAATTTGTTTAATTCTACAAGGTAACTTGTTGAAGAGGTGCTTAAATATTGAACAAGTCTAAGAACAATATATCCGAGGTACCCGTTCGAAATTAGACCTAGCAATCTCAGGTAATACAACTCATTCTTAGCCTTTTTGAAGCGGGGGCAAGTCTGCCCTGAGGATGGTTTACCCAACAATACCATTCATGGAATTTTGAACGATGCAGCCGGGCCATCTGGATTTGCACAGCCCTATCTCGATACCAAACACTCACATACATTATTAGTAGTAGATGATAACAATCAGATAACAGGATTGCTGGAAAACATCTTGTCCGACCGATACGACATTCACGAGATGTTCAACTGCCACCCCAAAGTGTATGCCAAGTTGAAGGTGTAGAGCCTACCCATATAGCAAACGTAAGAAATACGAAAAGAGGAATATGTGAATAAAGTAACTTATTCAGCTAGTTGTGTAATCTCTTTGGTATCAAAAACTACAGCTTTACAATAAGAAAAGAGACATCCATAAAATAAACAAATCCCTAAGTGAATCACGGAAAATATACGGCATGCATAGATGCTTGCAATGATTGTGCGGCTGCGTGTGAGCACTGCGCAACCGCCTGCGGACACGAGAAGGATGCTCAGATGAATGCAAAGTGTGTAGAACTCGACCGCTATTGCGCGGATATGTGCAGAATGGCTGCAGCCTTTATGGCCAGAGCAGATGAACATACCCTTGAATTCGTAAAGAAATTTTTGGGGCTTTGTGCGGAAGCATGCACCGCTTGTGCCGTGGAATGCGAAAAACATACACATCTCGATCATTGTAAGGAATGTGCAACTGCATGCCGTCAATGTGCTGTGGAATGCGAAAAAGTATAAAGAAAAAAATATGAAAAATTACATTCGATCCATGAGTATGGTTGCGATCGTGGTGCTCAGTGGCAGTTGCGCACCCGCCTATGTATCATCAGAACCGGCTTATGTGGAAGTAGTGCGACCACAACAACCCAGCGCTGTACATATTTGGATCGGTGGTGGATGGACTTACAATAGACATACACGCAACTATGTTCAGCGAAACGGATATTGGGCCAAGCCAAGACGAGGTAGATCCTATCACGAAGGCTATTGGAGAAAATCAAGGAGAGGCTCCGTTTGGGTAAACGGGCATTGGTAGCATTTGTGCCAGAATCCAAAACGATAGCATCTATAACACTCTTTAAGGGTAGTCTATGCTATTGACCATATCTCTCCATCTCGCACCAAGGCCGTTATTCCAAGTACTAAATCTTTGTTCAAGCGGGTAGAGACAGTCAACAATAGGCAAACTGATAATTGTTAACACGTAACGTTTAGTCACATTTCTACTAGTAACCTGCAACGAGTAACAAACTCTCGTCCCGCACACAAAAACGTGTAGGTTGTTATTGCCCTAAAACCCGTTTGCAAAACTGAGTCCAGCTTTCATTGCTCGGGTCAGAATAAATGGTGGGGTTCTTCCCGTAATAAACCACGTTTGCTACGCCCACCGCATCCGCTCTTTGTTTTAATTCCCTTGCATGGTAGGCATGATGAGAAGCTATTTCGGCTGCGGAATAGGGAGGAACCACATCTCTCAGGGTATTGTCAATCCAAATGGCCGGGTCATCGGCTGTCAATAATGCCAACATATCCACTTCGGCTCGGTAAGCATCAATGGCGGCTGATTCATATTCCGCGGTAGACGAAACACCGTATATCTTTGAAATATTCCCGGTTTCATTTGCCAATATGTCTGCCCACGTAAGATTGTAATCAATAAATACATCGTTGACCCATCTTTCTTCAATGTTATAACTCGACTGAGGTTCTCGTGCCGCTACACCTTTTACGCGTGTGGACTCCCGTAAAACAGGATCAGCGTTTAGCGGGTCAGCCATTTCATTGTTGAAGGCAATCCACAACGAAGTGCCACCACCCGCTGAATTTCCGGCAAGGATAATTTTACTTTTATCAATATTAAATTTCGTGGCATTGCTTCGAATGTATTGCAAAGCTCTTTTCACATCAGACATCGGCTTTTTGATGCCGTCTCTTTCTCCGGTTGTACTGAGAAGCGTATAGCGTACGGTGGCAAATGCAATTTTATTTTGCAATAAAAATCGGATATCGGTCGGAAAATCCCAGGCGCCACCTTGCTGAGTAGTATAAACAAAATCTTTGTCTCCACTGGAGAATCCACCCCCGTGCGCATAGATTACCAATCCTGTCGGAGTACTTGAATCGGGCAACCAGATGTCAAACTGAGTTCGTGTTTTGCTTTCATAGGCAATATCTTTCGAAAACCGGGCAGAAACTCCATTGAGCGCAAAGGGAGATTCGGAAAAAACTAAATCAGAGCCTTTCGTTACAGGTGCGTCTTTGTCGCACGCGGTTATTGCCAGAAAGAGAAGCGAGAATAAGAGCAAACGAATTTTCATTGCACTTTCTTTTAGTGTGTGTACGAGGCAATTTCAATGATTCATAGGTAAAAAACAAACACGGCTTTGTTGATATTTTTTTGCCTTAGTATTTTAAGAAAAATCTAAAATAGGTGTGTTGCCAGTATTTATAGTACACCACTTTTTCTAGTACACCACTTTTTCACCTCATGTGACTTATTTGCAGAAGTGGGAGAGAAGAACGAGATTTGAATCAATAGGAAGAAGTTGTTAGGCAAATACAAAAACCTAACTCACATAGATAGTATTGTTGGCTCCTATATTGCAACATAATTTACACGCTGAATATAATGAGAATATCTACAACAACATTCTTTGTAATACTAATTTTTAGTGGTTGTAATAACGACAAGATGAAATCAAATCAGAATAGTGCCTTCGGACAAGCATTGATTAGCGACAAGCCATCGGAAGAACTTGGAGAGTACGCAGACTATTATCAATGGGTGATTGGTGGTTGGGATGTCAAAGCTGTTGACTACTTATCGCCCGACAAAAAAATGGAAACACTAGGAGAATGGTATTTCTCCTGGGTGTTGGAGGGCCGAGCCGTACAAGATGTTTGGATTGCACCCAAGAGAGAACTCAGAAAAAATGAGACTTCGAAAATGAGAAATCGGTATGGTTCGACCATTCGTACGTTTGACCCAACAACAAAAACGTGGACAATCAATTGGTTTAATCCGGTAAGCGGGGCGCATGATATGTTAACTGCAAAGAAAGAGGGACTTGATATCGTTCAATCAGGCATAGATAGCGAAGGAAATAGGATGCGTTGGGTGTTCACTGATATATCGGTTGACTCGTTTAGATGGTATGGCGAACGATCAACTGACGGTGGGCATACGTGGAATTTGGAGGCAGAATTTTTTGGTACCCGAAAAAAATAGGTTTGTTGGCACGAATTCACAAGTAAAGAAAAAGCAGATTCATTTGAGCTCTTAAAAATGATAACTTAAAAAAAATAACTCGATAGATGAATAAACTACTATTCGTGGCACTAATCTTTTTTTCATTGAACGGATTTTGTCAGGTACTAACTAACTCTACCAATATTAGCATAACCAAAACCTGGGCTACGCAGCCCAGCGGATACACCTACCCGGTAACTATTTTCGTGCCGACAGGTGCTGTTCCGCAAGGAGGTTTTCCCGTATGTATATTACTTCATGGGAATGGTTCTCAGAATCTAGCGCAATTAGCCGGACCTCCTATGATTGGCCAAGGTCAATTTGGTTCCGTACTTCCATGCCATATACTCGTTGCGCCAACCGGGTTTGAAAATAGTTGGAATATTTGCTCTGAAAACAGCGATGCTCCCGATGTTGAAATGATAAATGACCTTGTAAACAACTTGCAAGGTTATACCAATGTTAATCCGAATAAAATCAGGATTTTAGGAACATCAAATGGAGCAGCCTTAGCCAATCGCATATTTATAGAAAACACGAATGCTGGTATTGATATTGTATGCGCTGTTGTTTCTCATTTAAATGATTTCCAATATCATTCAGGGAATTTTTATAAACCTAATGGTGCAACGAACCCCAATACCTCATTCTGTGGTTACAATGTTGTTGCAAGCCCATTGACTACTCGGAAATATTTAAGTATAAGCAATACCAACGACCCAATCATTCCTTATCTAGGCGGTACTTCTGCAGTTGGGGCGAACTTTTTGCCCGCTGAAACAGCTGCCTTCACTTTAGCAACTTATAAAGGTTATACCGGCAATATGTTAACTTCGGGAACAACAATAGGCAGTGCCTCTACTTTAATTACTGAGTATTCCTACTTATCGGGAGATGTGGTTCATATCAAAGGTAGTGCAGGTCATCAGGCGAATGCAACTCAAAAAAATTATATAGCAAACTATTTTTCCGACTGTGATGTAGTGACAGAGATTGAGAAAGATGACTTTCTCGAAATAGAAGTTTATCCCAACCCTTCACACGATGTTCTTACGATAAAAGTAGGTGAATCTTTAGTCGCTACAGACTACGTACTATATGATAACCTTGGTAGAACTTTATGGGTGGGCAAGTTAAATTTACAAACTACACATATTGATATAAATGGTTTATCAAAAGGTGTTTACTTTTTAAGTGTCGGAGAGAACCTGAAGAAGGTGGTTAAAGTAGTTAAAAAATAAGCCAGCTCATGCTACACAAAATTGAGGCAAGGTTTAAAGCAAACCATCTTTATATTCGAATCTTGGCAAGAATAGTTTTGATTTCACAAAATAACAACGCCCAGCATAACTTCATTTGAAAGAACAAACAATGATTCCGAATAAACGTAAAATACGATTGCACCAAAGGTTTTTGATTGTGACGGTTGCTACACTGCTCATCACTTCGTGCACGGGCCAGGTGAAAGACAAACTCGCAAACGATACGCCAAAGAATGAGTTAGAAATCAACGCATCGCTCGTAAATCAAAGTACTACATTTCCACAAATTCACACCAATTTAAATGGAATGGTCAGGGAGTTTGTAAGAACCATGTATCAAGACACTAAAGGGAACTACTGGTTTGGAACAAATGGAAATGGGATTATATGCTATGATGGTAAAACACTTGAAAAAATCTCAATAGAAGGGCTCCGCTCACTTAATGTTGTTAGAGAAATTGTTGAAGATAAAGCAGGACATTTATGGTTTGGGACTGACTATGGACTCATAAAATATGATGGTGAAAAATATACCACATACTCAGAAAAAGATGGCCTGCAAGATGATGAAATTTGGGGACTGACAATTGACAAAAGCGGACTCATTTGGGTTGGGTCGATTGGAGGAGTTAGTCATTTTGATGGAGAGAAGTTTATACCTTTTTCGTTGCCAGATTCAAAGGTTGAAAATCCGCAGTCCATGCTGTCTGATAAATTGGTTTTTAAATTTTTGGAAGACAGAAATGGAACGATGTGGTTTGCTACTGATGGAAATGGAATTTTCAAATACAAAAATGGCGAATTCACTCATTTAACGTCTAAAAGTGGCCTTACCGACAATAATGTCTCGGATATTTTAGAAGACAAGCAAGGAAATATTTGGATTGGAACCTTTTATGGTGGTGTCAGTAAATTTGA
>JAJTHV010000465.1 GCA_021300095.1 Flammeovirgaceae bacterium
AAGAAAACACAGAAAACGAAAACTAAAAATAAGGCCATCAGCAACCGAAAAAAACATACCGTTACATCATCAAATTGTGAGTTAACTTTTGGTGGTCAATTTGCCGCGAAAAACAGTGGTCAGTTTGCGCGGAATTTCCAGTATTTTCCTATAAAGTCAAATAGTATATTTTCCATTGTTTGGTTCTGTCATCTGTTACGCTTATTCCTATACCCGGGTTCTCTCTATGCTGCACTGTGATTCTCTTTTATCTTTTTATCCCTCATTCTGCTCATGCCGTAATTACGCATTTTAAGTGACAAAGCTTATTCGCTGATAGAAGCTGAATTTCGAAACATGATATGCTGGCGATGCTTCGTGACATTCGAAAAGATTATTCGGCCCACAACTACTGCAGCCTCGGTGGCAATGATTACATTTTCTTCAGTGAAGCAGCGATATCCTGCTTGAGGTGGTCGATGAAGCCAGCAGCATTGTCCATCGTGCAGGCATTTTTAAAGCTTTCAAATAAATGAGTAGCATCGGGAAGATCTACTTTCATCATCGGACTTGCATCGCTGAGTTTCTTCTTGGCACGGCTCAGCAACTGACGGCAATGGTCAGACTTCTTATCCAATACTTTCTGGATGGATTCGTAATCAAAATCAAAAACTTCCTTCAACAGGTAGGTCGCTCTTTCCAAAGGTTCTAGCTTACTTTGAATTACCTTAAAAGCCGAAGCTAGTTCCTTTTCAAAATCAATGTGCGCAAAGTCGGTTTCCTTCCACTTCACCACCAGACTAGATAGCATGATGGAATCCCAATATTCTTCTTTCTTACGCTTGAGTGAATTGAGATGATTGAGGCAATTATTGGTAACAGACTTGATGAGATACGCTTTGGTATTTTGAATCTTTGTTTGGTCTACACTCAACCATTTTACGAATGTGTCTTGCACAATATCTTCAGCATCGGCTTTGCATCGCAACAAATTATATGCAATGTTTTGCAAGAGCGGTTGATAGAGCGTAATTGCTTGTGCCTGGTTCAAAATAGGGAATTAAAACTGGTGTAAAGATACTCCATTTTCATGGAAAAGAAGAATATTTTTTTTGCATAATTCCTAACTACTGTAAGGTGCTGCCCTTCTCTTAGTGTGCCTTTATTCTGCATAACGAATACTTTGGATTGTCAGTGGATTCACAAATTCTTTGGAATTGGAATTCGACCCATTAATTCTTCTTGGGAAACAGTTTGAGGTAGGTAAGCTTGAAGGTGATCACCGTGTTGCCATTGGTTTCGGTACGAATGCCCTCGAGGATATTCTTCTCGGCATCGTACGTGAAGGTATAGTTGAGCATTTTGTTTCGTGGCTCGAAATGTTTGTAGACTAAAATATTTCCTTCCGTCACTTTGTTGAATTCGCCCCGGATGGAATACGAAGGCAATCCTTCTTTATCCAGCGAAACTTCGAAATACTCGCGGTCAGATTTCTGGTGATCGCGAAAGATGGCCACTTTGGAATAATTTTCTTTTTGCTCCAAAATCTTCTCTTTGTCTTCACCCGTCAAAAATGTCTTGCTCTTCTTGATGATGATGCCGGAGACCGAATAGATGCCTTCTACTTCATCCACCGACTGCTTGTCGACATACAAGCGGGCGAGGTCATCAAAACCCACTTGCTCAAACGAGCCGGCTTTACGCTGCTGGCGAGCCTGGTATAATTTATCTACCGAACAAGAACTCAACAGCACCAATCCAATCAACACCACACTTCTCATAGGGAAATAAAATCGAAGGTTTTAAAAGATAATGTCTTCGTACACACCGTTAAAATACCTGCGGCACGAGATGCGTTCGCGCAACGCAGTGGGTTTAAACAATGACTTGCCCATCAGCATGCGCACACATTCCTGAATACCTTCAGTGATGCTCGGATGCGGATGCACACATTCTGCCAGCTCTTCAATGCCTTTGTCCATGGAAATCAACACCGCCACAGCCTGAATGGCGCTGCTGGCGTGATTGCCCACTACTTTCATTCCTAAAATTTTCATGTGTTCATCGTCTGTCACTAGCAACTTGATGAAGCCTTGCGTATTGCGTTTGGCGATGGCACGTGGAATGGTGCTGTACTCCAGTGTAACTACTTTGTAGTTGATGCCTTTTTCTTTGGCTTGTGTTTCGTTGAGCCCCACTCCTGCAACCTCCGGACTCAGGAACATAATCGTGCTGATGTTTTCATACACCAGCTTGCGATCGGGTTTGCCGAAGATGCGCTCTACCGCATAGCGTCCTTCCAACTCGCCTACATTCACCAGAGAGATATCGGCAGTTAAATCGCCAACGGCAAAAATATTGGGCACATTGGTTTGTGTATCATTGTTGTGAATGCCACGCTTGGTAATGTCAATCCCTACTTTGTCGTCCCACAGATCTTCGAGGTTGGCCACGCGACCAACAGACACTAATGCTTTTTCCACATTGAATGTCTCGTGGCTGCCATCAGTATATTCCAGTTCGTATTCTACCCGACCGTTGAGAATGCGCATGTTCACCAGGCGTGAATTGCGGTGGATAAGCACACCGTTGTTTTCCATGTTACGCTCGATGATCTCCACCACATCTTTGTCTTCGAAGGGCAGGATGCGGTCTCCTTTGTCGATCAGGTTTACTTTGGTTTTGCCAAAGCCGCTGAAGATGGTGGCATACTCGCAACCAATCACCCCCGCTCCTACAATCACCATGCTCTCAGGAAAGTCGGTCATGTTTTCAATGCCCTCGCTGGTCATCACCAGCTTTTCATCGATGGGCAACTCCGGCAGGTAGCGCGGACGGCTGCCTGTAGCCAGAATAACGTAATCGGCCTGCACTACTTCTTTGTGTGCGCCCGTCAATATCTCGATTTGGTTGGGCGTAATCAGGCGCGCTTCGCCTACTTTAAACTTCAATAAATTGGCATAGGGTGAGTCGGCTAATTGGGTCATGTGATCTTCGAGCATGGACTTGCGCTCGTTGACCGCCTTACGCACTTCGGCTTGAATTTCGTTGTAGCTAATGGTGGGGGCTTGTATGTTGTAGCGTTTCAGGGACTTGCGAAAAGCGGATGCTTCCCGCGACAACTCCCACCATGTTTTGGATGACAGGGCCCCGTTGGTGACACCGGCACCTCCCACCTTATTCTTCTCAATGAGCAATACTTTCTTTTTGAAATCGAGGGCGCGCATGGCTGCGGCATAGCCCGAAGGGCCTGCACCTATCACGACCAAATCATACTTATCCATAATACGGGAGATTAAAAACCATTTCTAAACAGTTTTAAATATAGTTTATCTTTACATTTTTGATGTACTCCTTCCTTAAAAAAGTAGCAGCCGCAGGCACATTTGATGGTCAATCGATGACTGACCGGCAGAGTATTGTCGTCACCAATTATTACGCGCTGTCTATTTTTGCATTGGGCTTCACCATTGGCTCCGCGATGCTTGGCTATTATGGTAAAGTGCTCTTGAGTTCTTTCCTTTACGGAGCCACCATCGTCTCATTGCTTCCCTTGGTATTGAATCACTTCCAATACTATTCCGCCAGCCGTTTACTTCTTTGCGCGGAGATTGTTGTGAGTGTATTCTGCATTTCGATTAGCACCAAAAGTTTGTTTGGCGCCAGCATCACCCCTTCCAATTACTTCGACAGCCGTTTCTTTCTGGTAGCATCGGTTATCATTCCCATCACCACTTTTCGCATGGCTGAAAAAGGACTTTTACTAGCCGGCATTGCCTTTTCATTCTTTGGATTAGTGTTATTTGATCCACTGCATAACTGGTTGAACATTGGCTATTATGATCTGGTGCCCGCCACTCGCGACTACTACTTTATTGCGAACTTTTACCCGCTGATGGCTTATACTTTTATTGTAACCGGATTTATCTTTATAAAATCTCAGCAAGAAAAAACCGAACGACAGAATGAAGCGCTGATTACCCAACTCAGCGACACTAACCTGGTGCTGCATGAGCAACACGAAGAGATAGAAACCCAAAATCTGGAGATAAAAACACAAACAGAAGAACTGCTTACCAACCAGGAGCAACTGGTAGAAGCCATGCAAATTATTGAATTGCAAAAGACACAACTGCATGGCCTCAACAAAGATCTGGAAACCGAGCTGACCAACAAAAATCAGCAACTGCAGGTGGCCAATCAAGAGTTGACTAAATACAACAACGAACTGCGGCAGTTTTCATATACAATCTCACATAACCTGCGCGGGCCGATTGCGCGCCTGCTGGGCCTGACGGACTTAATGATTAAGGATGACCGGCACTTGTCTGAATCGCAAATGCAATTAGTATCGATGATTCGTCAATCGGCTATGGAGTTTGACGGCATTATCAAAGACCTCAACAAGATCATCGACATCCGCAACGAGATTTACAAGATACGTGAGAAGGTTTACTTTCAGGATGAGTGGGATATCGTAAAAACATCGCTGCTGAGCTTTGTCACTCCGGATATGAAAATTCAATCGGACTTTCAACAGGCTCCGATTATCTATACGGTGAAGCCCATCGTGCAAAGTATTTTATACAACCTGGCGAATAACGCCATGAAGTATCGCTCGCCCGAGCGCCCCCTGCGACTGAACGTATCTACTTCGATTGTGAACGATGAAATTGTTCTTCAGGTGGCCGACAATGGGTTGGGGATTAATCTGGCCTTATTTGAGAATGATCTCTTCAAACTCTACAGACGATTTCACTCCCATACGGAAGGGAAAGGTATGGGACTTTATCTTGTGAAGTCGCAGATTGAAGCTATTGGTGGATCTATCCGTGTGGAGAGCGAACTCGACAAAGGCACTACCTTTTATGTACACATGCCGATTCCTCCGGCTATTGAAGAACAGTTGGTTTTTGATGCTGAATATGGATCGATCTTTTACAATGCAGAACTGAATTGTGCCGGTATTGTATGGAAAAAACAAGTTACCAGTGAGCAATACCGCACGCTGTTCAACCAATGCCTCAATATTGTGAAGATGTATCACACTCCGTATTGGGTATCTGACCTACGACTACAGGGAGTTGTTGCCGTAGAAGATCAGCGATGGATGCTGCAAACCATTTATCCGGAAGCCAACCGAAACGGTCTGGTGCAAACCGCCATTATCTACAACCCCCACAGTTATTCTCCAGAATATCCGGAGCGCATTCGAGCGGCTGCCGATCATCTTGGCATCAAGATTCAGTTTTTTGACAACCGCAAGGAGGCGGACGAATGGATCCAAATGTCTTTTGAAACTACCACGGTGCGCTGATGGAAAAACTACTCGAACTGGATCGTGATTTATTTCTATTCCTGAATGGACTGCATTCTCCTTTTCTGGATCCCATCCTTTATTTTTTGACTGATGGACGTGCGTGGTTGCCGTTGTATCTTTTAACGGCCTATCTGGTTTACAAGCAATACAAAAAAGAATCGCTGTGGATTTTGGCAGGGATCATTTTGTCGATTGTTATCACCGATCAGATCACCACCAGTTTTATGAAGCCGTTCTTCGCGCGCTTGCGCCCCTCGCACGAGCCTTCGCTGCATGGATTGGTACATCACGTAAACAATTACTTCGGAGGGTTGTATGGATTTGCTTCCAGCCATGCGGCCAACACGTTTGGAGTAACGATGTTTTTATGGTTGATGCTGCGCAAACATTATCGCTGGTCAGCATTACTTTTCATCTGGCCTGCGGTGATGAGTTACTCGCGCATTTATTTGGGCGTACATTATCCCGGAGATATTTTGGTGGGCACTTTGATTGGACTATTGACGGGATGGTTGGTGTTTCGATTGTATGTTCGCTTCAGAAAACCTCACGAAACTTCTCAGGTATCAGAGAATTAACTACTGGTTCACAAAGTTTCACAGAGAACCCGAGGTTTACACAAAGAAAAGCATCTGTGTAACTCTACCTTCAAAGATGCCTCGTGCCTCGGCATGACAAGAGTAAAGATTTCTGACGCCTAGATATTCAAAGTCCTTTCTAAAAATTCTTTTTGATACCTCATCCTAACCTTCTCCAAAAGAGAAGGAATTGGCGGAATTTTAAGAAATGACTTTGTGGGCTGTCGTCACAAAAATCCCTAGCTAGTGCTCTTTACCAAAGATGCCTCGTGCCTCGGCATGACAAGAGTAAAGAGCTGCTACAAGAACTAAAATAATTATATCTTAATTACCTTCATCACCTCAGTCACACCTCCGCTGGTTACTTCCAAAATATACATTCCTGTAGGCAGTGATGACACATCCACTTGAATCGGATTGCTGGACCAGTCGATGGTGCCCACATACGTAATCAGGTTCCTGCCAAAATAATCGTATACGGAAAGGGTTACAGTCTGACCAAGTGGTTCTTTGATTACTACTTGTAGTTTGGTTTTCACCGGGTTGGGGTAAACAGTAATGTCCTTCTCCAACTTGCCATAGGTTAAATAACTCTTCGCGCGGTTAAAATTCGGAATG
Organism: Flammeovirgaceae bacterium; assembly: GCA_021300095.1. Taxonomy (GTDB): domain Bacteria; phylum Bacteroidota; class Bacteroidia; order Cytophagales; family Cyclobacteriaceae; genus ELB16-189. Next base: position 6,496 of record JAJTHV010000465.1, read on the forward strand.
CCATATCCCAACTGGTTGTCGGGATTATTCGACTGACTGGCCGAATAAAGAATAGCCTGATAAATTTGCTGAGGTGAGGCATCGGGAAACGCCTGGATAAGTCCTGCCACTAAACTGGCAACGAGCGGGCTCGCGAATGAAGTGCCGTTGGTGGTTGTTTGTGCCCCTGAACCATTGATGGTAGCGGTGCCAGAACCAAGCGCCACCACCTCCGGTTTGATGCGTCCATCGGGAGTCGGCCCGATAGAGCTGAATGAGCTTTTAAATCCATCCGATGTAATGGCTCCTACCGCCAGAATTCCGTCTACATCGGCAGGCATGGTAATCGTTTGCCACGTTTTGGCTCCCTCATTTCCGGCCGAGGTTACCACCACCATTCCTTTGCTGATCGCTTTCTTTGCCGTGATGCTGATCACAGAGGTTTTCCCATCGAGATTTGCCTTGGTATAGTCCATGGATGGATCATCGAACTGATTGTAGCCCAGCGAAGAATTAATCACATCCACACCGATGCTATCGGCCCGCTCGGCAGCAAATGCCCAATTGTATTCTTCCACCCGGTATTCTTCCAGTTTATCTTCTGTTTCATACAAATAGAAGTTGGCCTGATACGATCCTCCCGTGTAAGAGCCAGGCATATATGCAGCCATGATTGAAAGCACAGACGTGCCGTGGGTGTCATCGGTATAAACATCTGAACTATTGCGAACAAAGTTCTTCACTTCTTTTAACCGGCCCGAAGTGTAGAGATGAGCAAAGGGAGCTGTGAGGTCAACCCCTTTCCAACCGCTGTCGAATTGCGCGATATCGATGGTTTGCCCCAGGTAATTTTCGCGCTGCATTTGATCCATACCAAGTTGGGCTAATTGAAAATCGGTGGATTGTGTGGTAGTCACTTCTGTCTCTTCGTTCTTGGCGATTCGCCCGTTGAGCAGTTTGGCTCCAATGGCTACACGCTCAACTTTCTTCACAAACGGCAAGGCCGCAATGGTGGTGGCAATGGTAGCGTCTGTTTGCACGAGCACACCGTTCCACCACTTGGAGGTAAAAAAAGTTTTTGCACCAGTGGCTTTCACTTGCGCTATGTAGGTGGCGTTCACCGGCAAATCTTCTTCAGTAAGGACAATGCCCAAGCGCGTTCTGCGGGCTATGCTTTTGGCCGAAAGAAAAGCTGAGGGATTTGAAAGGGAGAAAGTCGTGTTGGCCTTATCGTTGAATGACACAAAATAGCGATCCTGAGCGTGCGCGTAAGCGGAAATGCATAGAGCGAGGAGAAGGAACTGCAGTCTCATGGCACACTTTAAGGTGTAGAAAACTCTTTCAGCGTCTGCTTGAAGGTGGTGCCGTTCTGCACACGCTTTTGCAGATAACACTCAAAGTTGATTTCTGTAGGAACTGATTGACTAAAATACGATAACAAAAAAGATTCTTTGTACACCAAGCCAACACCCAATGCATAAATCTCCTTACGGGAGTCGCGGTAAAGAATATTACTCTCTTCTTTGTTCTGAATAACGGTAATGGATTTTGGATAGCTCACATTGGCAGACAAAGCAAATGGTTGATGCACGTTTATCATCTGATAGGAATCCACATTCAATTTATTCAACTGGATCTGTGTATTGAATTCGTTACCATTCCAGGTGATTCCCTCTTCTGCCGGAAAAAGCAGTTTCACATACAATACATTCGATTCGTTCGCCACGAGCTTGGTGCCTCTGCGCTGTGCCGTCCACGTTCCCCCGGGTGTCCAGGTGTCAGTAGGTAAAGTGCGGGTGCTGCGTTCAAACACGTAGGTAGTTCCGCCTTCCGTGTTGGTATACGATTGGGTGATCACCACCTTTAATTCATAGTTGCTGGTGGTTACACCATCGTCTGCGCAGAGGTTACGCAGAGTAGTCGACTCTTCCACTGTGTAAATCCATTGCGCACCTACCTGAAGTGGAAAATAGGCTGAAGAATCGATGGGTGTAACCGAGTCGCCACAGCCTGCCATTGCAATCGCCCAAGCCACAAAAATTGCCTTTGCTATCTTGAATCGGAATGAAGACTTTTGCATCGAAATGGATCAACGTTAATTCCTCAAAGTTATTTCTTCTTTTCAGATAATCTATGCCATTAAAAACCAATGTGTGGGTAAACAAGATCACTACGCTGAGTGAGGCGCGCTATTGTGCCGGAATGGGTGTGCAGTTCTTGGGATTTCAGCCCTCGGTAGTCGATGTCAAAACCTTTCGGGATATTACCGGCTGGGTATCGGGACCTTCCTTTTTTCTTGACATTAGCGAGGAACAAACCGTGCCGGCTCTGCTAGCAGAGTATGGGTGCGACTACCTGCTGATACGCGAAGATCAGGTGAATGAATTACCCCCAGCTATAGACAGTAAGTTACTGATAAAGAAATTCTTATCGTCCTCCGGATCAACTCCTCGTCATCCCCGAGCAGACTTTACATTACTTGAAAACTGGGCGCCAGAATCGCTGGAAAGAGCACCTGCCCGTACGGTGGTGGCGGTGTCCAATCCCGATGAGGCATTACTGGCCATTTCATTGCCGATTGCCGGTATATTGCTGCAAGGTAGCATTGAAGTCAGTCCTGGATTGATGGAATACGACCACTTGTCGGCTGTGTTGGAACTGTTGGAAACAGAAGATTGATTCTACATACCAATCCGAATGGGTTGTACGTTAATTGCCGAACCAATCTTCCATCACAAATCCATTCATTATGATTAACTCACGAAACTTTGTATTCGGCTGTGTCTTTTTGTTCCTGTTGGGCTGTAACACGCAACAAGAAAAGATGAACCTATCCGAAGCAGCCGATACTCTTTCCGTTGGAAACGGTAATGCCAACAATATGTCTTCCTCTGCTGCGGTAGTCAATCCGAAGGATACCACCCATCGTTTTATTCGTACGGCTAACTTAAAATTTAAGGTAAAGAATGTAGTAAACGCTACGTATGTAATCGAAGACATTGTTGCCCGTCAGCAAGGTTTTGTTACCTACACCAATCTGAATAGCCAGATAAACTATTCTACCACCGTTGCACTCAGTGCAGATTCTTCGCTGGTGACAACCTGGTTTACCGTTTCTAATACCATGGTAATGCGTGTACCCAATGTAAAACTGGATACCACGTTGAAGTTAATCGGCCGCACGGTTGATTTTATGGATTACCGGGTGATTAAAGCAGAAGATGTTGCATTGCAAATGCTATCGAATTCCCTTTCACAAAAACGGGCTACCAAAAGTGAAAAGCGGTTGACGAATGCCATCGATCAGCGCGGAAAGAAGCTCTTAGAAACTACTGACGCGGAGGAGCTACTGGAACAAAAACAAGCGCAGGCCGATCAAGCGCGTCTGGCTAATGTGGGGTTGGCCGATCAGATCAACTACAGCACCGTTCACTTAGAAATGTATCAGCGACAAGATCAACACCGCGAAGTGGTCTTAAATGAGCGGAAGATGGAAGAATACGAACCTTCCTTCGGCAGCCGATTGGCCCATGCTCTGGAAGCAGGCTGGAAGTCACTTGAAAGTCTGCTGGTGTTTATTACCCGCCTGTGGGTATTTTTGTTGATTGGAATAGCGGTATATCTGGCATATCTAAAATGGAAGCGATAATTTTTTGTGGGATTCAAGCAACGGGTAAAAGTTCTTTTTACAAAGAGCATTTCTTTACTTCTCATGTTCGAATTTCACTGGATCAACTCCACACGCGCAACAAAGAACAAAAATTCCTGGAGACCTGTCTGGAAACGCAGCAACCTTTTGTCATCGATAACACGAACCCAACTAAAGAAGAGCGTGCTAAATATATTGAGGCGGCCAAAGCAAAAAAGTACAAGATTATCGGATACTATTTCCGGTCACAAATCGCGGAAGCGTTGGTGCGGAACGGGCATCGTTTCGGCAAAGAAAAGATTCCGGATGTAGGGATTCGCAACACGTTCAGCCGATTGGAAATTCCAAGCTATGAAGAGGGTTTTGATGAACTGCACTATGTTCAACTAGAAAATCAGTCGTTTACCATAAAGCCATGGACCTATGAAGTTTGATGATTTGGAATCGAAGATGCGATTGTATGAAACTTCCTATGATCGCAGTATCCTGCCTGAAATGCAAATCATTGCCCGTATTGATGGAAGAGGGTTTACGAAACTAACGAAGGAAAAGCACCCCTTCGAAGCCCCCTTTGATGACCGGTTCAAAACGTATATGATTGAAACCGTTAAGCATCTCATGAGTTGTGGGTTTAAAATTAAATATGGCTATACGCAGAGCGATGAAATTTCACTGTTATTTGACATTCATGAAACAGCTTTCTCCAGAAAGCCGAGAAAACTTATATCCATATTGGCCGGAGAAGCAAGCGCGAAGTTTTCAACGCAACTTGGTGCAGTTGCTGCTTTCGACTGTCGGTTGTCTGAACTCCCTAACGTGCCTCTGGTCATCGATTATTTCCGGTGGAGAAATGAAGATGCACATCGCAATGCATTGAGTGCTCACTGTTATTGGATGTTGCGCAAACAAAATATTTCTGAACGAGAAGCCACGCGTCAGCTTCAAGGTATGAGCACGGCAGACAAGAATGAACTTCTGTTTCAACATGGCATTAACTTTAATCGATTGCCTCTTTGGCAAAAAAGAGGCATTGGCATCTATTGGCAGGAAGTGATCAAAGAGGGATTCAATCCTAAGCTCAACAAGTCTACATCTGCTCTGCGAAAAGAGTGGGTTGTTAACGAAGAGTTACCCATGAAAAATAAGTACGAGGGTTTTCTTCTAACTTTGATAGATTCAGATGAATTGAAGAATAAATCATGATTAGACATTTGTTGCCTTTGACTAGAAATCTTGGTGGCGCCTTCAATGGATTCCCCTCTATTGGATTTTACACACATGCCACGCTTCCACTCCATTGTTATTGGTAAAGGCTTGGTGGGCGCTGCGACCGCCAAGCATCTTTCATCTGATCGATCCGTTGCGTTAATCGGGCCTGATGAGCCAATTGATTATCACCGCGCGTCTGTCTTTGCCAGCCATTATGATGAAGCACGGGTGCAACGGGTATTGGGCAAAGATGAAGCGTGGACTCGCCTCAACCGCGATGCGGCCTTATCCTACCCTTTGCTGGAACAACAGAGTGGAATTTCCTTTCATCATCCCGTAGGTTGTCTCTATGTAAACCCTTATGGCAAAGACGAATACCTGAACCAACAGCCGAGCTTGTCCGCACGATTAGGTTTGTCGGTACAACAATTTCCAAATGCACCCGAACTGCATCATTACTTTCCTCATTTTCATTTCCCGGTAGATGCGGTTGGTATTTATGAAACAGCACCTTCCGGATATATTCATCCCCGAAAGTTGGTCGCGGCTCAAGTCAATCTGTTCCGCGCCAATAAAGGGGCCGTCATTCCCGAAACTATTACGCAGGTCGAAAAAAGAGAAGGGCTTTTTCATGTACACACCCAAGAAGGAAATCAATTCACAGCCCAGCAAGTAGTGGTCGCTGCCGGATCGTTTATCAATCAGCATGCCTTGCTTCCGCAAAAACTACAATTGGTTACCAAAAGTGAAGTTGTATTGTTGGTTGAATTAAGTAAGGAGGAAGCACTTTCGCTATCCGGATTACCTTCACTTCTGTACGAAATCAATACACCGCAACTGGAAGGCATTTACGTGATCCAACCGGTGCTGTATCCCGATGGACATTATTATCTGAAGATTGGAGCGAATGTACCCGAAGATCGCTACTTCGAGCGATTGGAAGATATACAACATTGGTTTCGCGAAGCGGATAGTGCACCCTTCGCAGAACGCTTGGTGAATGCATTGCGCGATTTGATGCCAAACCTACCCCTTCGCAGCTATCAAACTAAAAAGTGTATCATTAGCCGCACGCCCCACGGAAGACCCTATATCGGAGAAACGAGTGTCCCCGGCTGGTTTATAGCCGGTGGATGCAATGGATACTCGGCCATGTGCTCAGAAGCCATTGGAAGTGTAACCGCCCATGTGATGCGAAATGGCTCCTTCCCGGAAGGATACAACAGCCGCGCCTTTGAATTGCTATTTCAAAATCAGTAAGTATCTTTAATGGATGACTTTCCTTACTATCCTCCATAAGCGCAAATACGAATTTCTGCTCATCGCGCTCTTCCAACATTTGTTTATCGGCATCTTCCTTCGTGATTTGTATTTTTATACGACCATCGTTTGGCCCATCAACATGTTGATTCTGGGCATTGCCAGCGTGGGCGTATTTGTCGGCAAAGGCAAGTGGAAGAATATCATTCGCAATTTGCTGTTCATCCTCGTATTGGCCCTACCGATCGGGTTGCCATTTTTCGGAAAAGTGCCGGGGTATTTTCAGTTTTTGAATGTGGCGTACGTTGTGTTTTTTCTTTTCATCCTGTGGGAGGTGATGCGCTATCTGCTCAAGCCCAGTTACATCAATGCTGATATTATTTCCGCTAGTGCTTGCGGGTATTTTTTGTTGATTGAGATCAGCACCTTTATGATGCAGTTCTTCTTTTATCAGAACCCCGCGAGTTTCGTAGGAGTAACTACCTCCGATCCGGCCAGCACGTTTATTGATCTTTTGTATTACAGCACCATCACCCTGACTAGCATCGGGTATGGAGACATTACACCCAACGTGCACTACACCAAGCTGATTGTGAGTTTGGTGGGCATAGTCGGTCAATTTTATTCTGTGGTGCTGGTGGGTATACTGATCAGTAAGTTTGTCTCTAAAAGTGACGAGTAAAAAAGATTTTG
>JAJTHV010000354.1 GCA_021300095.1 Flammeovirgaceae bacterium
CACCGCTGTTTCATCCGGCTATGAAAAATGTTGCGCCCATCCGAAGAGAATTAGGGGTGAAGACATTTTTTAACATGCTAGGTCCGATGGTGAACCCCGCTTTTCCCACCCGGCAATTGGTAGGTGTGTTTAACTTGGAATTAGCCCGGCAGTATGGCTATCTCTATCAGCAAACAAACAAAGACTATGTGATTCTTCACTCGCTGGATGGTTATGATGAAGTATCGCTGACCAGTGCATTTAAGTATTTCTACAATGGGGGAGAGGTGTTGGCGCAACCACACGAATTACAACTTCCAAAGCTAGCTGCTTCGCAACTGCAGGGAGGAAATACGGTAGAGGAATCAGCGCAAATTTTCATGACCATTTTGGAAGGCAAAGGTACTGCAGCTCAAAATGCAGTGGTCGTTGCCAATGCTGGCATGGCGCTTTATTGCGGACATCAAAAAGAGGGATTAGATGCGGCATTAATCAAAGCCAAAGAAGCATTAGAATCAGGAAGAGCATTGGATAGTTTTAAAAAATTGATAGATAAAAAATAGCGATGGATATCTTAGAAAAAATTATTGCTCACAAGTACCGCGAAGTAGAAGAAAGGAAAAGTTTGTATCCGGTAAAACTGTTGGAGCAAAGTATCTTTTTTGCTTCCCCGGTAGTATCGTTAAAAAAGTATGTGCAACGAAAAGATAAATCGGGAATCATTGCGGAGTTCAAGCGCAAGTCACCTTCCAAAGGAGTGATTAACTCAGCAGCTTCGGTAGAACGAACTTCCATTGGCTACATGCAAGCGGGTGCTTCGGCTCTTTCCATTATTACGGATAAAGAGTTTTTTGGTGGAACGAGCGATGACCTTACCACAGCACGTAAGTTTAATTTCTGCCCGATCTTGCGAAAAGATTTTGTAGTTAACGAATATCAGATTATCGAGGCCAAATCGATCGGGGCTGATGCTATTCTTTTGATTGCTGCTGCGCTCACACCTGCACGTCTGAGCGAACTTGCTAAAGTAGCTAAGGGGTTAGGTTTAGAAGTGTTGATGGAAGTACACACTAAAGAAGAGTTGCAATCTAATTTAGAAGCTCCCTTAGATTTAATAGGTGTCAACAATCGCAACTTAAAAACATTTGAGGTTTCTTTGGAAATATCCAAAACGCTGGCGCCCTTTATTCCTGCCGATAAAGTAAAAGTATCGGAGAGTGGAATTGATTCGGTGCAGGCTATTTTGGATTTACGCACACATGGATTTGAAGGCTTTCTGATGGGGCAGAATTTCATGCAAAACAATCGACCTGATTTGGCAGCTCGGGAGTTTATCAAAGAGTTAAACAAAGCAACTCAAGCGTAAATCAGAGATGAAAGAGCTGGCAGTGAAAGTATGTGGAATGAGGGATACCGAAAACATTCGGTCGGTAGCTCAATTGCCGGTAGATTTTTTGGGTTTTATTTTTTATGCACAATCACCACGTTTTGTAGGCGATCATTTTGCGATGCCCACCGACTTGCCGGAATCTGTTAGGAAGGTAGGAGTGTTTGTGAATGAGCGTACCGAAATCATTCTGAGTCACGTGCAACAATATGACTTAGACTTTGTTCAACTGCATGGGAATGAATCAGTAGCGCAGTGCGAAGAATTATTTCAGTTGAATGTTCGGGTGATCAAAGCATTTTCCGTAGACGACAAATTCGATTTTTCAACCACCGTTCCTTTTGAGCGTTTTGTTAATTATTTTCTGTTTGACACGAAAGGAAAAAACTTCGGGGGCAACGGTGTCACTTTCGACTGGAATATATTACGCAAGTATCAGCAGCGAGTTCCTTTTTTTTTAAGTGGCGGATTGAATGAATCGAATGTGACGGATCTATCTCAGCTAAAAGATTTGAATGTATTCGCCATCGACATAAACAGTGGTGTAGAATTGGAGCCGGGAAAGAAAAGTGTTGATAAAATAGCTGCAGTGATTTCTAAAATAAACAGTATCATTAAATAGTAACGCACGAATGAAATATCAGGTAAACGAGAAAGGGTTCTACGGACAGTTTGGTGGTGCCTACATTCCGGAAATGCTCTACCCCAATATTGAAGAGCTTCGCCTTCAGTATTTGCAAATCATCAACGAGCCGTCTTTTCAGTCGGAGTTTGACCAGTTGTTGAAGGATTATGTGGGAAGACCAACGCCTCTGTTTTTGGCGAAGCGGCTCTCCAAAAAATACAAAGCCAATATCTATTTGAAGCGAGAAGACTTATGCCACACGGGTGCGCATAAAATCAATAATACCATCGGGCAAATACTGGTGGCTAAAAAATTAGGCAAACAAAAAATCATTGCAGAAACCGGAGCGGGACAGCACGGTGTTGCAACGGCTACTGTGTGCGCACTCATGGGCATGGAATGCATTGTATACATGGGGCAACTCGACATTGAGCGGCAGCGACCCAATGTGGAGCGCATGCGCATTTTAGGCGCCAAGGTGGTGCCCGCTACCAGTGGCAACATGACCTTGAAAGATGCGACCAACGAAGCGATGCGTCACTGGATCAATCATCCAACCGATACGCATTACATCATTGGTTCAGTAGTAGGGCCACATCCCTATCCGGATATGGTGTCACGCTTTCAGTCGGTAATCAGTGAAGAGATCAAGAGCCAGTTGATTCATGAGTTGGGAAATCCCTTTCCGGATTATGTTATTGCATGTGTAGGTGGTGGTAGCAATGCGGCCGGAGCATTTTATCATTTCTTGAATGATGAACACGTGAATTTAGTAGCCGTGGAAGCAGCCGGTAAAGGAGTCGATTCAGGGGAGTCGGCTGCAACAACTGCATTGGGTAAAGTAGGTATTTTGCACGGCAGCAAATCGCTGCTGATGCAAACAGCAGATGGACAAGTAGTGGAGCCGTATTCTATTTCCGCAGGATTGGATTATCCGGGCATTGGCCCATTGCATGCACACTTATTTGAAACTGGGCGCGTACAATTTCTTTCTGCTACGGATGATGAAGCCATGAATGCCGGCATTGAGTTGAGTAGGATGGAAGGTATCATTCCGGCTATTGAAAGCGCTCATGCTGTAGCGGCTCTTTCGCAGTTGTCGTTAAACGAAGACGATGTGGTGGTGATTAATCTATCCGGACGGGGAGACAAAGATTTAGAAACGTATATCCGCTGGGGAAAATATTGAGTTCGTTATTTAATGTTGTTAAGGTAAGCTCCAACAATTTCCTCTCTTGTGGAGAGAGGATTAAGGTGAGGTGTAAAAAGGGGCTGAACGAAACAACATTAGGTTTATTAATAATAAATAGTCAAAATGAAGAATCGCGTTGTTTCATTATTTGAGAAGAAGAAAAAAAACATCCTTTCTGTTTTTTATACAGCCGGGTTTCCTTCGTTGAATGCTACAAAGGAAATTGCGGAAGCCTTGCAGCAGGGTGGAGTGGATATGATTGAGCTAGGAATTCCATTTTCCGATCCGGTGGCCGATGGACCTACCATTCAAGCGAGCAACAAAATTGCCTTGGATAATGGCATGACTGTGACATTGTTACTTGAGCAACTAAAGCAAATTCGCAAAACTGTTTCGGTTCCGATCTTGCTGATGGGTTATCTCAATCCGGTACTTCAATATGGAATTGAACGCTTTGTGAAAGACGCAGCAGCGGCCGGTGCCGATGGTTTTATCTTACCCGATTTGCCTTTGGATGAATATTTAGATTCATGGCAGTCGCTAGTGGAGCAGCATGGTTTGGTCACCACGTTTCTGATATCACCCACTACTTCTGAAGAGCGAATTCGTAAAGTAGATGCAGCTACGAAAGGATTTATTTATGCGGTTTCATCTAGTAGTACAACGGGTACGCGCACAGGCTTTGACGAAGATCAGGTTGCCTATTTCAAGCGCTTGCAGTCAATGCAACTAAAGAATTCGTTTTTAATTGGCTTCGGTGTTTCCAATCGTGAAACGTATCAAACTGTTTGTGAATACGCCAATGGTGCGATTATCGGGAGTGCGTTTATCAAGTTACTCCAATCAAGCACTAATCATCAGCAAGACATTCAAACATTCATTTCTCAGTTGAAGTAATATGATTATTCAATTAGCATCAAACACAGACATTGATCAGCGTAAAGCAATTACCGATCGCGTAGCGCAATTGGGTTACAAAGTCAACGAAGTAAAAACGCAAGCAGCCACCTATCTGATCGGCATCGGTAAGAAGGAATTTGATATTCGTTTGCTCGGAAATTTACCCGGCATTGCAGACATTCATCGCGTGTCTGACGATTACAAATTAGTGTCACGCAAATGGAAAGTAGATCGTTCGAAGGTAGATCTGGGTGATCAGGTTTTCATTGGAGAGGGTTCACTCGCCATCATGGCCGGACCCTGTTCCATCGAGTCGGAAAAGCAAGTGGATTTAACGATCAGCCATTTGATTGAGAATGGTGTTCGTATCATGCGGGGCGGTGTATTCAAGCCGCGTAGTTCACCCTATGCTTTCCGCGGCTTAGGTATCGATGGTTTGAAGATGTGGTACACCAAAGCGCGTGCAGCAGGGATTAAAATAATAACAGAAGTGATGCAGGTAAGTCAGATTGCTGAAATGCATGACTACATCGATGTGTTTCAGGTGGGTGCACGCAATACACAGAACTTCAATTTACTGGATGAGTTGGGTAGAGTGGATAAGCCGGTGATGCTCAAACGTGGGATATCAGGAACCATCGAAGAACTTCTTTATTCTGCCGAATATGTTTTTGCTGCTGGCAACGAAAAGATCATTCTGTGCGAACGGGGCATTCGCACCTATGAAAAGGCGAGTCGAAATACAATGGACGTCAACGCCATTCCCATCTTAAAAGAGAAGAGTCATCTGCCCGTGGTGGCCGATCCTTCGCATGGTATTGGCGTACGTGATTTTGTGGAACCGGTGGCATTGGCGGCTGTGATGGCCGGTGCCGATGGGATTATCTATGAAACACATCAGAAACCGGATGAAGCGTTGAGCGATGGCCAACAAACCCTAGACTTCATCGAATCGAAGCGATTGATTACACGCCTCAATCAGGCGTATGCACTACGCGAATCATTTTAAAAGGGATTGTTCGGTGGTTTTTTCTTTGGCCGATTCGGCTAAAATCCATTGAAGTGCATCTTCAATCGTTTTGAAAAATTTGATGCGACCTTGATAAAATTCGATCAGCTGTCTTTGATACAAATCAAAATCGGCAGGTTCATTTTCTTTGCTGATCACATACGCCAATCGCTTTAGTGCCGTACGTTTCATTTCATTGGCAAACGCCAAACGAGCGCGATTGTACTCTTCGTTGTCATCATCTGCCTTGGTGCCTTTTTTGATTTCGGCAATCCAGTTCGGGCATTGGTGTGAATTATTAAACTCGACACATCGTTGAAAAAACTCTTTAAACTCATTGACGTGCAAGGCGCGTTTCCAAATCACAAACGTAGTGTTCACAAAAGCATCATAATACAGCTTACCCCACTCTTTATCCATGATGATTTGATGATCCGGATTGGAGGCATATGGAATTAGTATGCTGATGGTTGATCCTACTCCCGGAGTGCTTTCAATCTCCACTTTTCCGCCCAGTGATTCTGTTTGAAGTTTCACCAGAAAAAGCCCAAGTCCCTTACCATCTACGTGCGTATGAAAGCGCTTGTATAATCCAAAGATCTTTTCTTTATATTTTACCAAATCAATACCAATACCATTGTCCTTAATTTGGAAACAAATGCCTGCGCTCGTTCGAAAGGAGCGAATTTGGACCAGTGGTTTTCTTTCCTCTGAACGATATTTAATGGCGTTGCTAATCAGATTGTAAAGAATACTATTGATCATCGGACGAACGGAGTATATATCTGTTTCCTGCAAAGAAATTTCAAACTCTACCCGGTTGTCATCAATATTCTTTTGAAGCAAAAGCAGAATCTGATCTAACTCATATTTCACCTGTACGCGCTGCTTAATTTTTGAAATGGCATTGCGAATATCAATAATGTTGCTCAGGTCTTTGATAGTTGTATCCAACGTAGCCACCGATTTTTGCAAGTGTTCGAATAACGTCTTGTTCTGCTCCGACAATGTCGATTTGTCGGCTAAGATCATCAATCCTAATAAACTGGCCACGGGGCCACGCAGGTTGTGCGACACCGTATAAGAGAATTGTTGCAGGTCGTTGTTATGTTGAATCAACTCTTCATTGGTTTGTACCAGCTGATTATTCTTTGACACCAACTCGTTGTTGAGGTTGACATTTTCTTTTTCTAGTAATTCCCGTTGCCGATTGATTAATGCATTTGCCTTTAATACTTCGTTTTGCTGAAGGGACAATGCTTTGATTAAATCCTGGTTTTTGTTTTCCGAATTCTCAAAACTAATCTTTAAGAAATAGGTGCTCCCATTCAAGATGGCGAAGCTGGCGATGAAGATCACATTGAGAAAGTAGTAATTCGGTCCTGTGAACCCGAGCTGGTAGTATCCAACCTGAAAGTAATTGTGAATTGGATCAAATAAAATGAGGGTGGTCAGGTTAACGATGACTGCGGAAATCCAGAAGCGTCTTTCTTCCAGGCGAAACACGATAAACGGGAGTACTGACGAACATAAAAGAGTTACCCGAAAAATAACGTATTGTAATTCTTCTAGCCGTGTGAACTCGAACTTATCGAATACAGAAGTGATGACCGATGAGATACTAATAATGATGGCCACCATCCAACGGCTCGCATTGAAATAACCACCCTGATTGAGCATCAAAGGCATCAAAAAGAATAACGCGAAACAAAGCGATAACTTAACGGATAACAAGGGGCCGAAAAAAGCCAGGCCTCCTAAAAACATAATCAGCGTAAACCCAGATATGAGTATACTTAACTTATTGGTAATGACGATATACCGATGTATTTCATTCTCTAAAACATAGGGAACCCCCAGGTAGGATGCTTTATTGAGCAACTTCATTAACGCTAAAATAGCATTTACTTACTAATAATAGCCAATTTTTTTGCACCCCTTGGGGGTTGATGTATCTTTGAATTTTTGCCATTTAAATCGATTGAGATACCATGCCATCCCCTGATTTTGCATTGGATAAAAACACACTTTTGAGGGCCTATGAGCTAATGTGCACGGCTCGTACCATCGCGCAATGGTATGACGATAACAAAGAGGTGTGCGCCAAATATGTTCATAGCACATCCCGAGGGCATGAGGCCATTCAATTGGCTACCGCGTTCCATTTAACACCCCACGACTTTGTATCTCCCTACTACCGCGATGAATCGATGTTGTTAGGGCTCGGTCTCCAACCTTATGAGCTCATGCTCCAGTTGATGGCCAAGAAAGATGATCCTTTTTCAGGGGGGCGCACCTACTATGGTCACCCATCTTTACGAAGAGAAGGATTTCCAATCATTCCACATCAAAGTTCAGCTACTGGCATGCAGGCTATCCCGGCTACCGGCATGGCGCACGGTCTGGCATACCTGGAATCGCAAGGGTTATTGAAATCAGAATTGAAACCCGTGGTTGTCTGTTCGCTGGGCGATGGGTCTGTGACCGAAGGCGAAGTGGCCGAAGCATTTCAAATGGCAGTGCTTAAAAAGCTTCCGATCATTTATCTGGTGCAAGACAATGATTGGGGCATATCGGCTACAGGAAAAGAGATGCGCGCCATGGATGCGTATGAATATGCGGCCGGTTTTAAGGGGCTCCATCGCATACGGGTAGATGGTGCCGACTTTGAATTGAGTTATGCAGGCATGCACGAGGCTTTTCAGTATGTGCGATCCACACGATCTCCCATTCTTGTTCACGCTACGTGCCCATTACTGGGGCATCATACGTCTGGTGTGCGTAAAGAATGGTATCGGGGAGAGAACTTAACGTTACAATCCAAAGATGATCCAATTGTAAAATTAAAGAGCCGATTGTTGGAGCTGGGTGAAAAAGAGGAATCGTTAGCTGCAATAGAGGCGAAAGCATATCAGCATGTCGAGATTGATTATCATAAAGCAGTTTCAGCACCAGATCCTGATCCATTGGATTTTGATTCGCACGAGTTTGCACCAACTCTAGTTACTGAAGAGCAAGGCAAACGTGAAGGCAGTGGTGATAAAATCACGATGGTAGACGCAGCACTGCATGCAGTAGATGAGATTCTGAAAAAGTATCCAGAGGCTATTTTTTATGGGCAGGATGTGGGTGCGCGATTGGGTGGTGTATTCAGAGAGGCCGCCACATTGGCGCAAAAGTATGGCGATGCGCGTGTGTTCAATACACCTATTCAGGAAGCATATATTGTTGGATCAACTGCGGGCATGTCGGCAGTGGGCGTAAAGCCAATTGTGGAAATACAATTTGCGGATTACATCTGGCCCGCATTGAATCAATTGGTAGAAGAGCTTTCCAAGAGTTGTTATTTATCGAAAGGTAAGTTTCCGGTGCAGGCTTTGATTCGTGTGCCGATTGGTGCGTATGGTGGTGGTGGACCCTACCATTCGGGAAGTGTGGAATCTACACTCCTCACAATTCGTGGAATTAAAATAGTATATCCTTCCAACGCAGCCGATATGAAGGGATTGATGAAAGCTGCTTTTCATGACCCTAACCCGGTGGTGATGCTCGAACACAAAGGGCTCTATTGGAGTAAAGTCCCCGGAACGCTGGAAGCAAAAACAAACGAGCCGGATGAAGACTATATGATTCCGCTCGGCAAAGCCCGTAAAGTACAACAAGCTAGTGATGCGCGTGTAGCGGCAGGGGAGAGTGCTGTGATCATCACCTATGGCATGGGCGTATATTGGGCGAAGGAGGCAAGCAAATCATTTGAAGGGAAAATAGAGATCATCGACTTGCGCACCCTCAATCCAATCGATTGGGAAATGATCGGTGAATCGGTGAAGAAACACGGACGCGTTTTTATGTTGACGGAAGAACCCTTGATGAACTCCTTTGCTGAATCGGTGGCAGGAAGAATTTCTAAAGAATTTTTCTCTTACCTCG
>JAJTHV010000422.1 GCA_021300095.1 Flammeovirgaceae bacterium
GTCGTCTGTCAATAGGATACTTCGGAATCCTTCTTGAATAACTTCATATATGCACGGAACACCCATGATCACTGTTGGTCGCTCAGTTTTAATGAACTCAAACACGCGATTTCTATGAGCAACAATCACAGTGAATTCGAACGCAATGGCTGAGTAAATCCAAAACCTTTGCTGCAGCAAATTTAGCGGCAAAAAAACAAGTACCCTTTCATTGTTAGAATGCCGAAACAGTTCTTGGACAATTTTAATTGTACTCTCTACACTTTCAACTGACTGACCAATTACTTTTTGCTTTCCTGTGCTTCCTGATGTGCATTTATAAGATAAAATCTCGCCTGGATCATATTGGTGAGGGGGCTTGCCTTCGCTCCGTTTGTCATCTGTTACTAGTGAACTCAACTTAACGCAGGTTACACCCAAGGCAGTAAGCTGTTCAATTTCACCTGAGAGATCATCACCAATCAAAATAGTTTTTATTTCGAAATTCTCAGCCCCAAAAAGATCAAGGCGAGCAGAAGGCTCAAGAGGCACTAGCTTAATTCCGCAATGAATGCATGCTAAGTCGGCAATTACCCATTTAAGATCATTGTTGCTAATGATTCCCAACTTACAATTAGTCCCGAGGTTCATTTTTTTAAGATGATAGACCATAGACACAACTTTCTCATAAAGCAAAGGGAATGGTACATCGACCTTTTTTTTGTCGAGCGTCGTTATTATTCGGCCTGCACTTAGTTGCAGTTTTTTTATCAAATCATTAATTCTCATTTCAAGCCATTTCCATAAGTAAACAAATATTCGACCCAGCCCATCCAGTACCGAATGAGAACAGGCGTGGCACGGATAGTTTTTGTTGCATTAATGATTTTAAATTGACAACGAAGTCAATACTATTAAGATGTCCGAACCTAGCTACGTTCTCGAGAAACAATTTTTGCGCATCAAATCCTACGCTTGCCACGCATTGGGCTACCAAAAGGTGATTTGCATTTTGGATTAGAATCTTTGATATATCAGTATTTGTAAGCCGGAATTTGCTAACAAATTTTGATAAGCAGGCTAAATAATTTTTACACAGTATTAAGGCGTTGTTTTCGTCCAAATCAGCCTTATGAAGTAGCCCGTTTGTGTAGGAGTGTTTCCCTACAATATGTACTCCGTCTTTGGAACCTTTCGTTAAATAAATCAATCCCGCACCGTCTCCGTGTACGGCATATGTCCCTACAATTCTACCAGGTTCATCCATATGAACGTTTGCATCTACTATCAATATGTTTTTGAAGCTGCCTGCAACGATGAGGCTTTCGCAAAAAGCAATTGCATACTCCAAATTCGCACAATGGTTGCCAGAAAGAACCAGCACATCTGCGTTAAACAACGCGAAGGAATACTGCAAGAAATGTCCAATATTTTCATTGCCGTGATCTTGCCTCATTTTCTCATCTACAAAAACTAACAAATCTATTGATTCTCGACTAGCGATTTCCAAATTGAAAAAATTTGAGAGCAATGAACTTACCATGTCCACTGGCGTTAACGCCTTTGAATGGGCAACATTGTGTAGCCCAATCACGCTCTTAAAAAAATCTGACCCCTCTTGACCAGTTTTGAAAGCTTTGGGCAGCCTCCCCTGTTTCTCCGCACAATCAAAAATGAGGTCTACTGAGAGTTGATCTGGAGGCACAAAATAATCTACATGCTTTATCATTTGTTACTGTTTCTCTGATTCAACTATCAGCGAGTTCCAAAAATTTTACTTAACAGGCTTGAGTACACTTCAAATTTGTCCTCGTTTATTGCCTGCCAATGAACGCCATCTATAAACTCGCAGGTGAAATTGCCAGTGGTGTAATTTTTCCACTCTATCATTCGCGTAGAAGGTCCTAGCTTGCATTGATAGGCATAAACGTTGCCACGAATCGGTTCATTTATCAAATTGGTATTCACGAGCCGATAGTTGTTCAATAGAAATTTCTTGAGTCCACCCTCCGTTACGTTGGCATCTGCCAAAAGAATTCGAAGATAATACTGGTCTATGTCTGGCGTATAATCTGCAAAGTCAATGTCGTCGGGAACTGGCTCATTGACATTCACCTCCTTGTCAATTATAATCAATTCAATTTGTTTTCCTTGAACTTCTAAAATTCGAGCTACTTCAAAAGAAACCAATGCCCCCATAGAAAAACCGAAGAGTATTATTTTCTCTTCTCGAGACTTGACCAATATTTCTTTGCTAAACTCAAGAGCCATCTCCTTGATTGACGAGTAATTCCCTTCTCCCTCCTTTATTCCTTTATAATAAAACCCATATGAGTTGGAGATATTCTTTAATTCACTTACCAGTGGTCTAAAAAAAACTGGATTACCTACGATCGCTGGAAAGAAAAATATTTTATTTGCGTTTTCCTTATTTTCAAACAAGGTTAACAAATTGGATGTAGGCTCACTCAATCCATTTCGTTTCAAATCTGTTCGATGTTGTCTTTCAATCTCAAGAGTTAATTCACCGAAGCTAGCACAATCATAAAGTGTGGAGATACTAATTTTAGTACCTAGCTCCTTTTCGATCTTATTTAAAAGACTTACGGCTTTCAAAGAATCACCTCCGAGTTCAAAAAAATTGCTATTCATCGATATATTTTCGATGCCAAAGAAATTCTCAAAAATTCGTTTTACCTGCGGCTCAAAACCATTTTCAACAGCAAAGTGCATGTGCTTACGATTTTCGAAAACTGGCAATTCAGTTTTCTTCGAAATCTCCTCAGTAAAGCGTGGAAAACCGTTCTCAAACAATTTCGTTAATGGAGCGTGTCCGTTTATTCGATTTTGTGCAAAGGAATACGTAGGCAAAGATATTTTGCTTAACTGCTTACCTTCATGAACACTTCGCCAATCAATAGCTACGCCACTTTTCCAGAGTTTGCTTAGTGCGTCAAAAAAATGCTCCAATCCATTTTTATTTTCTTTGGCATGCCTAATCATATTGACACAATTGGCCAGGTTGCCATTTTCGAAATTCTGCTTGACTAGGTTAGTAAGTTGATTTCCTCCGCCTAACTCTATAAAAATGATATTCTTGCCTTGTTTTTTAAACGTTTCGATTCCTTTGCTAAAATTTACTGTTTCTCTAAAGTGCTTAACCCAATACTCCGCTGATGTTGCTTCCGCTGGCGTGATAAAGTCGTAAGTCAAATTTGATACGAACGGAGTTTGGGGATTTTTAAAATTAATTAGCCTTAACCTGTCTCTGAATTTCTCGAGGATTGGATTAAGCATGTACGAGTGCATCGCTCTGTCAATCCGAAGATCCGAAAAAGGAATGCCTTCTTGTGTGAGCCTTTCTTTTGCTTCTGTGATCGAAACAACGTCTCCTGAAAATACAACTTGGTTCGGGGCATTGATTGCCGCCAGTTGAACCTTTTCTCCAAGATATTTTTTTGCGTCCGACACCGAGCAAGTAACCGATATCATGCTTCCCACTTCAAGTTCGCGCAGCAGATTACCTCGAGAAACTATTAGGCTCAAGGCCTCCTCAAATGAAAACACACCGCCCAAACACGCACACACGTATTCACCGAGGCTATGTCCAATCATGAACTTAGGCTTAATGCCATAGCTCATCATTAGTTTTGCTAACGAAAAGTTGAATAGAAAAATAATCGGCTGAAATCTGTTTGCGTCGTTAATTGAGTCGTCTGATGAAGAATATAAAAAGTTTCGATAATCCTCACCAGTCAATTGCCTCAAGATCTCGAAACCTTCATCCATATATCGCCTAAATCCTTCAAAATTTTGATACATTTCATGACCCATATTTGGATACTGGGATCCACTTCCTGGAAACATAAATATCACAGCATCGACAAATCTATTGCTAGGTGAGGCATCATTTAAGTTGGCAAGTTTTCTTAATAGTTCGTCTCTGTCCCTAAATGTAAAAGATTCTCGAAAGTTGAATTCAGATCTACCTACCTGTAAAGTATAGGCAACGTCATTTAAGTTTACATTTGGAGAATCCGAGATAAAATCAAAAAGTTTTTTAGAATAAGCTTTAAGAGATTGCTGGTTCTTCGCTGAGATCGTTAAGATTTTATAATTCACCTCCGATTTAGCTCGATCATTTTCTGAGCTAAACTCCTCGAGAATTACGTGCGCGTTTGTACCACCAATTCCGAAAGAGCTGACTGCTGCGCAAAGGGGTAGGTTATCTTTTCTTTCCCAATGTGTCGTTTCACTATTTACAAAAAATGCAGTGTTAGAAAAATTAATAGCAGGATTGCTTTCTCGATAGTGAAGACTAGCTGGCAACGTTTTAAACTTCAAGCTTAGGGCCACTTTTATCAGACCCGCAATTCCTGCAGTCGCCCACGTATGCCCAATGTTTGTCTTCACTGATCCAATAGGAATTCTATTCTTATTCGACTTTCCGTAGACACTTTGTAAAGCCGTCACTTCAATTGGGTCACCTATCTTGGTTCCCGTGCCATGAGTCTCTACATAACTGATTCTCTCGGGGCTCACCTTGGAGAACCGCAATGCTTTACGAATACACTCGGATTGTCCCTGCACACTAGGTGCAGTGTAACCAATTTTTCTTTTGCCATCGTTATTGGTTGCACCCCCTTTAATGAGGCAATAAATATTGTCTCTATCCCTTATCGCATCCTCGTATCGCTTCAAGATGACTACAGCTGCACCTTCACTTCCAACTGTCCCATCGGAATCTTTGTCAAATGCCTTACACCGCCCGTCCGAAGAAAGAATCAAATTGCTGTCATAAATATATCCAGGGTCCTCTTTTTCGGACACAGTTATTCCGCCCGCAATAGCTACATCAGTTTCCCCAAGCAGCAGGCTCTTGCACGCCATATCAACTGCAACTAGCGAGGAAGAGCATCCCGTATCGATAAACAAAGAAGAGCCTTTCAAATCAAGTTTGTATGATAAAAGGGTGGCCATAAAATCCTTGTTGATCAATTTATCCATTGAGAAATTATCAATAATATTCTCACGGTTTTTTAGCATGGAATAAATTGGCCAAGCCATGTTAGTGGACGCTGAAGCAAATACACCAATAGATGTATCGGTCTTTTCCAAATTTACGCCCGCGTCTTCTAGTGCGCTCCATACACCTAAATGAAATAAGCGATGGACAGGATTTAAAAATGAAGCTTCAGTGGGTGTGTAGTTAAAAAATGTATAATCAAAGATATCCTTATCATTGATGATGCCGTCAGCTTTAACATAATTATTTCTATTGATGAACTCTTTGGAGTACCCAAGTTCTTTTAGTTCTTCGTCAGAATATCTGTGGATCGAATCCACTTCGTCCTCAAGATTTCTCCAATATTGTCTCCAATCGTCAGCACCCGGGAATTTACACGAAATGCCAATCACTGCCAACTCTAAACCCGTAAGCTTATCCATCATTTTTTATTGTTAACTAGTTGCAGGGTTCGGTCCATATGGCGAGTAGTCCCTAATTCCTTCTCTTTCTGTGGTTGATTCAATTCTCTCCTATCTAATATAAAATTCCCAAAGCTCCTGATGTTAGAGTGGGTAAATACATCTACAATTGTAAGCGTAGTGTTAAATTCAACATTTATATTATTTATCAGTCGAATCGCCTTCATTGATGTTCCTCCGATGTCAAAAAAATTGTCTGTAACGCCAAAATCACGTCTCCCGAGATTCTCGACCCAAATTGAAAAAAGTTTTGTTTCGACATCCCCCACTGCAGCAACGTGGTGTGCTTGAAATACTTTCATTTCCTGCAAAACTAAATTTTCATTGATTATTGCAGCAGAGTCTTTCTTGACCTTGAATTGACGGTCGTTAAAAGAAATATCACGTAAAATGACTTCCTGATTCATGATGATCTGTGTCATCGCATTTTTGATTTGCTGTAAAAAAAATGAAACTGTCTCCTTCGTGTAGAGGTTCACATCATATTCGATCTGAATCGCGAGTTTTCCATCAGAATTAATGATGAAAAAAGACAGATCGAATTTACTGGTGTTGTCATTATGCCTCATGGTACTGTAATTAAACCCTGCTAAAACATCCACATCTTTACCGTGCTCTATCCCAACAACCATGTAATTGAATAGCGGATTTCGATCCACTTCTTTCCTCCAATTTAAATCGTCAATTATGTTAGCAAATGGATCGTTGGCTCTTCGTTTGATAATGCGCAGGTAATTCTGCCGCTGAAGTTCATTCAATTGAGGAACCTCCATCAGCTCCACTACACCTTGAATGCCTTGCAGTGGAGTGCGCACCTCGTGCGATAAAGTTCCCATGAATACTGTTTTAAGTCGATTCGATTCAACAGCCTCTTCAATGGCCTTGTCGCGTTCGTGTATTTTCAGTTGAAGATCAGCATTTCGTTTACTGCTTAACTGCAAAATAACTACGATCATAATCACCAGGCATACCATCAACACAAGAATGATCACGCCCAGAGCGCTGCCTTTCTGTTGTTTTTGAAGGAGTTCCTTGTTCAGCGCAGATTCTTTCTTCAGTGAAGTTATCTCAGCTTCCTTTTCTTTGCTCTCCAGTATTTCGCGGATGCGGGCGGTTTCCAATCGGTCATCCATGGATGCAATGCTGTCCTTTAACACCAGAATTTTTTCATACTGCCTCGCCACCGCATCGTTTGTTCCTGTTTTCCGGATCATCTGCACACGCAGCAGTTGGCACTGGTAGATATCTTTGATTGCTCCATTTTTAGGCAGCGAGATACTCTGCACTATCCAGCATGCGCTCGGCATAAGTTGCCTGCCCCAGGCGGTAATATCCTTTAGCTAACTGCAAAAAGGAAGCGGCTTTGTTGACATCATTCTTTTCCTTCTCTTCAATTTTCTTTGCTTTTAGAGTAAACTCCAACGACTTTTTATAATCTCCCAGCCGGAGATACACATCACCAATGTTCGAGAGTACGGTAGCTGTGCCCGTAAGATCTTGAATAGAGTCTAAAATGGAAAACGCGCGATCGAAAAAAGGCAATGCTTCCTCATAGTGATGTTGAAGAATTTTTAATTCGCCCAGATTATTATAACCATAGGCAGCCCCTCTCCGATCGTGCATCAATCGTTTCAGATGAATTGACTCATCGTAATACTTGGTAGCACTGCGAAAATCATTCAAGTTTTTATAAGCAATGCCAATGTTGTTTTTTAAACGCGCCACCCCAATGGTGTCTTGCAGTTTTTCGAGAATCGGCAGTGCCTGTAAATAATGATTGATTGCCTCATTGGCATTTCCCTGAACATCGTACGAAATCGCCTTATACTTTAACGCCAGTGCCAGCCCACTCCAATACTTATTTTCGCTGGCAATGGATTGAGCCTCGCTAAACAAAATGCGCGCCTCACCTGGATTCGTAAAAAGTATATCGTAGCCCGATTTATTAAATGAATCGACTTGCTCGATAGGAGATTTTTGTTTAGAAATTCTGTCGAGGATGTTAACAACACGCTGACCAAAGGCACACGGTGCGAATAACAACAGCAGCGTCACAAGAAAAAACTTCCTGTATTGATATTTATCTGGTATAGTCACATTCGTATTGAAATAGATTTCTATTACGACACCAGGTACTTCATTAATATTTGACGAATGGTGACACGATTGGCTGGCTTGATCAAAAATTCATTGGCTCCCATGGCCAAAGATTGTTCACGTTCGTTTAGCCGGGTAGAAGCTGAAAGTGAAATGATCGGGCATTTCACCTCTTTTGCGCGTAATTGCTGAATGGCTTCCAGTCCACTAAAGAAGGGCATGTGTACATCCATAAAAATCATATCGGGTCGCTGATTCAATGTTCGATTCACGGCTTCGTTGCCATCATGCGCTACAATCACATCGGCTCCGAGTTCCTTAATAAAAAGTTCAAAGACCATGCTATTCACCTCATCATCTTCTGCTACCAATACGGTTTTACCGGCCAATGGTAAGGTATCTCCTTGAGCAGGATCTCCCTGAGGAAAATAGGTAGTCTGTTTCAATGTCTCATTAATATGCATGTTGATATTGTTAAAATAAACTAATGGCACCAAGGGGTTAAGAATATTTTGATCCGAATGTAAGGCGTCCTCCCATTGACTCAGTTCCCGGTGAGCATCATCCAGGCCTAGGTAACTGTAGCGCACCTTTACTTTATGGAGTACAGCGGCTGCCTCTGTATTCTTCCTTTCGTTGAGTAACTTCTCAATCAATTCAAACTGCTGCGGTGTTTTATCAATTATCTCAACAACAATTTCCTCTATCTTCTGGCGGCTTCCCAAAGTAGATTCCAAAGCATACAGCGATTCGACAATTCGTTCCTGAAGATGTTTTAGTTGTTCGTTACTCATGGTAATTGTTTTGCCTTCTGTGGCAAAACCGTTAATGCTTTATAATTATAGGGTA
>JAJTHV010000382.1 GCA_021300095.1 Flammeovirgaceae bacterium
GAGAAAAAAGAAATCTACTCAAACGATGAAGACTTTTTGTTTGCAGTGTGGGTATGCGCTCATATTGATCCCCAAGAAGCTATTTTAAAAAGCATTCAAAGCGAATACATCCGTAAATTCCCCAAAGGAAAATATACCCAACAATTTAGTCTCCAATTTTAACCCAACCTTTAATGAAAAAAGTTCTGATTTTAGCCTTTGTGCTTAGCTGTACGTTGGCCACGATTGCTCAAACACGAAGTAAAGAAAATGTAAAAACCGTAAAAATCCGCGACTCCGGAGCCATTATCCAGAATGGAATTGTAAAAGGGTATTTCAACTTTCTAGATCTGGAAAAGAAAGATCGCAAAAACAATAACTACGAGTTGAGTATCACCGATGAAAATCTACGTGAAATCGGTTCTGTTACCATCACCCGTCCTAATACTTATTTAGTAGTAGATGCGGTTTTCAATGGAGAAAGCTTTGGCTTTTTGTTTTATGATATTCGATCTAGATCTGTTGAATTGATTTCTTATGACAAAAATTTGAAAGAAGGTGGAAAGGTCATTATTGAACTTGAAAATAAATATGCGGCAGCCATGTATGTGTATATGGCTCAGGGGCACGAACCGATGCAGGCATTCCTAAAGGCAGTTCCTAATAAAGGGTTTGTATATTATGGAATTAAAGAAGAAACAAAGTCCGATTTTGAAATTATATTCTTTGATAACTCCATGAAAAAGGTTTGGTCAAAGTCTGCCCCAAAGGATGATTTTGATTTTGAAAATGCAAATGAAGCCTATCAAGATGAACAGTTCGTTGGTTCAATGGTTGTAAAAAGAACAGGTGTTATGGACCTTAACCCAGATTTTGATTTGCTCATGCAATCTGTGACTGATGGTAGTACTGTTTTCCGTATTCCACTTACCACAGCAAAATATAAAGTAGCTTTAGCCGAAATTTCATTTGACAAAACCAAACAACAATTTATAGTCTTCGGTGAGTATTACGACAAGTCTGACAACATCTTAAAGGATGATAGCCGGGGCTTTATTAGTCAAGTACTCGACCTTAAGGGAAAAATTGTATCAGAAAAAACTAATACGTGGTCTGATATTACTGCCAAAATAGCCACCAAAGACAAAGAGAAATTTGAAAAAACAGCTATTTTATTTCACGATTTTATAACGACAAACGATGGTCACATCTTTGCGATTGGTGAACAATATAAAAGAGGCGGCACACCACTTACTCCTAAACTTAATGTGTTCAACATGGTGATCTTTGAGTTTGATGCCAATTATGCTATTACCAAAACATACTTTTTTGAGAAAGATAAAAACGGAACTGATCTTCCCCAAGGAAGTTTAATCATGTCATCCAAGCTATTGTCTTACATCGCAAAATCGTATGGAGGGTTTGATTATATCTTTACTCAACCATCGAAGGATAATCAAACCTTCGTGGTAAACTATATTAACTATGACCGCGAGAAGGGACAAAAAGGAAAAAATCAACTTGGCTCAATTATCTATACACCTGAAAAATCATTCACTGTCGATAAAATTGACTTGAATAATAAGGGGAAAAAGTATTTTGTATACCAGGCTAAACAAGGCTATGTAATGATTGCCGAATACGATGAAAAACAGAAGAAAATAGACAGCCGGTTAGAGAAAATTAATTACTAGAATCGAATCATTTCTAAGGAAGGCCGGATAATTAAGGTTGTCCGGCCTTTTTTTTGACACGAACAAGGTATCGACTGACGTCACAATATCAGTTTCATCGATTCGTTCGTTCAATAATCCGGGTTAAACGCACGTTGAAAGATAATCATGGCTAATCGTTGGAGAACTCATAAATTTGCAAATAGATTACAATGACTATGCGGATTCCATTAATTGCTACCCTCCTTCTGATTAGCACTGCGCTTTTCGCACAAAAAGAAGTAAAGACCTTCTACGACCCCATGAAGCGACAAATCGAAGAGCACTACTTCGTTTCAGCCGACAACCAAACCATGGACGGAAAATACAAGCGCTATTTCCCCAATGGTAAACTCAACATTGAAGGCACTTTCGTGAATGGGGTGCGCTCTGGCACATTCTATGAGTACCACGCGAATGGTACGCTGATTCGAAAAATCAATTATGAAAACGGCTTGCGTCACGGCCCAGTGGAAGTCTACAACGAAAAAGGAAAGCAAATCCAAAAAGCATATTATCAAAATAACCTGTTAGTCGATAGCATCAAATCCTACTTCCCTACCGGAATTCTGAAACAAGAAAGTTCATTCGTTAAAGGCAAGCCCGATGGTTTTGTGAAAGAGTATTATGCCTCCGGAAAAATTCGCAAAGAGATCACTTACAAAAATCAAAAGCCGAACGGAGTGACCAAAACATTTTACGAAACAGGCACCATCGAAACGGAAGCGAATTATAAAGACGGGTTCATCTCCGGTTACTTCAAATCGTTTTATCCCAATGCGCAACTGGAATTGATTTACTCAATTGCGGAAGGCGAGAAAGTAGGAGACTTTAAAAACTACGATCCGGAAGGTCATCTGTTGCTCGAAGGCCACTTCATGAACGCCAAGCTGCATGGCGAAAACATTGGCTACTATACCAATGGCAATAAACGACATGTCTATCAATTTAAGGAAAGTGGAAAATACGGCACTAACTACGATTACTTTGAAAGCGGCAAAGTAAAAACGAAACAACAGTTTGCATTCAATGGCTTGGATAGTAAGCTGGAAGAATACACCGAAGATGGTACGCTAGTCTTCACTAAAGAATACAGAGACAATAAAGCGCACGGCCAATGGATTTTCTATTTCAACGATGGCAAAACGGTAAGCGTAAAAGAGAATTATGAAAAAGGTCAACTGAATGGCATTCGTACCCAATACCATGAGAATGGTGAGAAGTCAGTGGAAGAAACTTGGAAGTTTAATTTGATTACAGGTCCGGTGAAGAACTACTACCAGGATGGTAAACTACTTTCTGAATGCGAGTATCGCGGCAGTCGTCAGCATGGCATTTACACCCGCTACTACCCGAATGGCAAAATCAAAGAGCAAGGCGAATACGTAGCTAACAAAAAACACAAGCAATGGAAAGAGTTTGATGAGACAGGTAAGCTCATCAAAACTCTAACATTTCAAGCCGGAATATTCAAAGGTGAGAAAGTGAATTAAATCTCCTCTGCTTCCAAACTCCATTTTTCAGGTGAGCGCCATAAGCTTGATAACAAAAGCTCACGCATGAAGATGAATTCCTTCGGCAGCTTGTCGTACATTCTTTCAAACAACTCCGCATGTGAAAGCAACTCTTGCTTCCAGCCTTCGCGGTCGATCATCATGATGCTATCGAATTGTTGCTTCGTAAAATCAGAACCTGTCCAATCGATATCTTCGTAATGCGGCATCCAGCCAATCGGGCTTTCTACTGCGTTTGATTTTCCTCTGATTTTCTCAACCACCCACTTCAACACACGCATGTTGTCGCTGAAGCCGGGCCAAATAAAATTGCCCTTCTCATCTTTGCGGAACCAGTTCACACCAAAAATGCGAGGCGGGTTCGGAATGTCTCTACCAAACTGTAACCAGTGATTAAAATAATCGCCCATGTGGTATCCACAGAATGGCAACATCGCAAATGGGTCTCTTCGCACTTTGCCCACTTCGCCAAATGCTGCGGCTGTCATCTCTGAACCCATCGTAGCTGCTAAGTACACACCGGAGTTCCAATTGTGTGCCTGATAAATCAACGGAATAGTTGTGCTTCTTCTTCCTCCGAAGATGAAGGCACCAATCGGCACACCGTCTGGATTTTCCCAATCCGGATCAATGCAAGGACATTGTGATGCGGGTGCAGTAAAGCGTGCATTGGGATGCGCGACCGGTTTGCCCGATGCCGGATCCCACTTTTGTCCTCTCCAATCAATAACATCTTTCGGCACTTCTTTCGTCATTCCCTCCCACCACACATCACCATCAGGTGTTACACCCACATTCGTAAAGATGGAGTTCTTCTCCATCGTCTTCATGGCATTCGGATTCGTTTTGTAATTCGTGCCCGGTGCTACACCAAAGTACCCGGCTTCCGGATTGATCGCGTGAAGCTTACCGTCTTTACCCGGTTTGATCCACGCTATATCATCACCCACAGTAGTTACTTTCCAGCCATCTAATTCTTTGGGTGGAATGAGCATGGCGAAATTTGTTTTACCACACGCGCTTGGAAATGCAGCGGCTACATAACTCTTTTCTTTATCCGGACCTTCCACACCTAATATTAACATGTGTTCAGCCAGCCAACCTTCTTCTTTGGCCATCGCGCTGGCGATACGTAATGCAAAACATTTCTTGCCCAACAACGCATTGCCACCATAACCGGAACCATACGAAACGATGGATCTTTCTTCCGGATAATGCACAATGTATTTTACCGTTGCATTCGTAGGCCACTTCGCATCTGCCTGTCCGGGCTTGAGTGGTGCACCCACCGAGTGTAAACATTTAACATACTCACCGTCCGCACCGAGCAACTCTACCACGCGTGTTCCTACGCGCGTCATGATGTGCATGTTCACAACTACATATTCCGAATCCGTAATCTCTACACCAATTTGTGAAATAGGCGAACCGAGCGGTCCCATGCTAAATGGAATCACATACATGGTTCGGCCTTTCATGCAACCATCCAACAATGGATTCAATGTTTGCTTCATTTCTTTTGGCTCCACCCAATTGTTGGTCGGGCCTGCATCTTCGCGTCTGCGGCTACAGATAAAGGTGCGGTCTTCTACGCGTGCAACGTCACTTGGGTCAGAAAAACAGGCGAAACTATTGGGTCTTTTCTCAGGGTTCAGACGAATGAAAGTTCCTTTCTTCACCAGCAACTCACACAACTCATTATATTCATTTTGCGATCCATCGCACCAGCGAATGCTATCAGGCTTGCATTGGGCGGCTACTTCATTGACCCATTTTACTAAATCAGTGTGCTTAACGTCATACGTTTTTGCGATCTCCATAAATGCATTTTTAAGGTTTTGGAGCCGCAAATTAGCAATCAAACATGAAATATTTCAATCGTTTGAAAAGTGTTTTTTTATGACTTTTAACATGTTTTACTCATAGCGTAAACTTCGCACAGGATCGATCATTGCCGCTTTCGCAGCGTGATAGCTGACGGTGGCCATGGATACCACAAAGCAAATAAGAGCTGACATGAAAATAGTAACAACTCCTACTTCTACATGATAGGCATAGGTTCCTAACCACCAGTCCATTACATACCAACCAATGGAGCATCCAATCAACATGGCCAAGAGTACTAACCAGGCAAATTCTTTCGCCATCAACTGCACCAAACCGGAAACACTGGCCCCCATCACTTTGCGCACACCCAGTTCTTTGGTCTTCTGTTCCGCACTAAAAGCGGATAAGCCAAATAAACCCAGACACGAAATCAGAATAGACAAGAATGAAAAGTAGTTAAACAGCTTTCCAAAACGATCTTCGGATTTATACAGGTTATCCCAGTCTTCACTTAATTGTTTAAACTCAAATGGATAAGCTGCTGCATATTGCTTGTTTATTTTCTCGAGTGCCTGCAAAGCAGCGGTGCGTTGCCCTTCTTTGTAGCGCATAAAAATGACGCCATGCCATTTCGGTTCATACATCATAAACAAAGGTTCTACTTTGGAATGAACTGATTGAAAATGAAAATTCTGAACCACGCCAATGATTTTTCCTTTTCGCTCACCCCAAAGGGTAAGTGGCTGATCAACGGCATCTTCAAAACCCATCGCCTCTTGTGCGGCTTCGTTGATAATGAAATTGGCCGTATCAGTAGCATACTCTTGTTTAAAGCTTCGGCCTCCAATCATCTTCATTTTCAGCGTCTCAATAAAATTGTAATCCACTGAAAAGTTAGAGAATAGAATTTTATCATTCGGATCCTTGCCTTCCCAATCTAAATTAGAAGTTGAGTTTCCAAAATCGATTGGATTCGCACTGGAAAGCGATACCATTTCAACGGAAGGATCTTTCATCAACTCTTCACGAATAACATCGGCATGTTTGTTCATATCGCCATTCATCCATAAATACACCAGATTATTACGGTCTAAACCAATGTCTTTGTTTTGCACAAAATCCATTTGCCGATAGACCACCAGCGTGCTGATAATAAGAATGATCGAGAGTGTAAACTGAACCACCACCAGTACTTTTCGAAAGCGAGCTGCGCCTGTACCACTCTTCAACTGACCTTTTAGTACTCTGGCCGGTTGAAATCCGGATATATATAAAGCAGGATAACTGCCTGAAATTAAACCGGTAAACAACACTACACTTAATAAAAGTAGAATAGACTTTGTAGTCAACAGATTAAATGATAGCTCCTTGCCGGCTACTTCGTTAAACAGCGGCAACAACATAAAAGCTAACACAATGGCCACGGCTGATGAAAGAGAAACCATCACCATCGACTCACTCAAAAACTGAAACGCCAATTGTGATTGAATGGCTCCGATGGTTTTGCGCAAGCCTACCTCCTTCGCCCGTTTAGCGGATTGCGCGGTGGTCAGGTTCATGAAATTGATGCTCGCAATCAACAGCACCAATACCGCTACAATGAAAAATATCCGCACCGATTCGATCCTACCCCCCACCAGCTTGCCATCCACAAACTCACTGTGCAGGTAGGAATCAGCATACTTTTGAATGAACAAGGAGATATTATTCTTTCCATCCACATGAAAATCTATTTCGCGTTCGAGCTTCGTTGCAAACAAGGTTGCATCTACGTTGGGCTTCAGTTGAACAAACGTGCGGATGTTGTTATTATCCCATTGGTCCAACCACTGTTTGTTCTTTTCGAAATACCAACTAAAAGGCAAAAGAAAATCAAACTTCAATGAAGATGTAGTGGGGAGCGGTGCCAATACGCCTGTCACCTTAAAACTTTCACCCGCGTCCATAACCAAGACTTTACCTATTGCTTCCGCATTGCCGAAAAATTTAATCGCCATCTTTTCACTGATCACGATCGAGTGCATGTCCTTCAAAGCTGAATTGACATCCCCGCTTTGCAATGGAAACGAAAACATCTGAAGGAAATCCTGATCAACAAATCGCCCTTCCTCAAAGAAGCCTTCTTTCTTTTCCTGAAAGAGCTTGCGCTCCGGCCATGTCATTCGAGAAGCAAACTCAATCTCCGGAAATTTTTCTTTGATCACCGGTGCCATTGGGCCGGGTGTAGAATTGGTGGTTAGCACTTTCCCATCCGTATAGGCCTGATTTTCCAACACCCGGTAAAGACGCTCGCGGTTCGTATGGAAAGCATCCATGCTTAACTCATCCAGCACCCAAAGTAAAGTGAGCAAGCTGCAGGAAATACCAAAAGCCAAGCCTACCACATTGATTACAGAAAACGCCTTGTTGCGAAAAAGATTCCGGAAGGTGACGATCAAATAGTTTTTAATCATACTTCTTTTTTTTAAAGACTCATCAATTTATGACATGTTGCATCTTCCTTTACCTCTCTATCATTGGATAGTTACAAATTGTCTACTATTCGTTTAAAAATGGAAACGAAACGCGAAATACCGTACCTGAACCCGTTTGGGTAACAAAGTCAATAGTCCCCTCGCACTGCTCTACGCCTTGCTTCACTATGGGTAAACCTAATCCTGATCCCAATTGCTTCGAACTGAAATAAGGGGTAAAAATTTTACTTTGGTAATCCTCAGGAATTCCATCGCCATCATCCTTCACTTCCACCCGTACACGGTCATTTCGTTGTTCCACAGTTACCCAAACAGATGCTTTTCGGGTGGCCGATGATTGCAATCCGTTTAAAATTAAATTTGAAAACACTCTTGTGAATAATTTTTCATCGCCTCGTACTATGGCTTTGTCTATGAATGCATTGAATTGCACTGTTTGTCCTTCCTGAGAAGCGTAAAGCTCAACCACCGAATTTAACAGCGCTATTAAGTCCACGGGTTGCAGTTGCGGAGTAGGCATTTTCGCAAATGTGCTGAAGGATGAAGCAATGTCATTCAGCAGCTCTACCTGTTCCAATAACAACCGAATCGACTTCAATTTACCTTCGTCTGCACGCGCCTGTAATTCCATTTGCTGCAATGTCAACTTCATGGGGGTAAGCGGGTTTTTGATTTCATGGGCGACCTGCTGTGCCATCTCTCGCCAGGCACTCTCCTTCTGCGAATTGGCCAGTTGAATTTTACTTTGCTCGAGTGTAGCCAGCATCCGATTGTATTCACGCACCATCAACCCGATCTCATCTTCCGACTTCCATTGCAAGGGCTGATTCGAACCCAGGGTAGTTCGCCCCAGTGTGCGCGTGATGAGGCGCAACGGAAAAGTGAGCCACTGAATGGCATAGTGGGACGCGATGGAAAACAAAATAAATACGAGCACAAATACAATGACAATGTTCGACACGACTATGGCCATACTTCGGCTCGCTTCGTCATCTGACTTAAAGAAAGGAAGATTGAGAATGCCCATTACCTTGCCATCTTCGGATGCGTGAATGGCCAGATACGAGCTGTTATAACTCAACAAACCAATGCGCTCTTTGGCCACAAAATAGGTGTCACCATTTTCGATAAGGGCTTGTCGGGCAATCGGGTTGATCCAACTAGAGATTAATTGATTGTCGAAAATTCCGGGTTGGCTGGAGGAAATCAATTTCCCTTCCGGACTGTAGAGGTTCACGTCTGTATGAAACGATTGCGCCAGTGGTGTAACATCAATCGACCAAGCATCTGAGCCGGCTCGCTGGATAGATAGAGAAGAACCCATCTGCTCTGCACGCAAACGGTAATCCGCTTCCAGCCTTGCTTCGTTCGCAGTCGACATTAAACTGACGATGGTAGCAGATACAACGACCAGAGGAAGAATAAATGCCAG
The DNA here is from genome assembly GCA_021300095.1 of Flammeovirgaceae bacterium. GTDB lineage: Bacteria > Bacteroidota > Bacteroidia > Cytophagales > Cyclobacteriaceae > ELB16-189. The sequence goes on from JAJTHV010000382.1 coordinate 8,939, forward strand.
ATAGATGTATAACTGAATACGGGTTGAATAATTCATCTTACTGCCACGCCAGTAATGAACAGAAGCATGAATGATCATCCAGCAAAAAATCAAAAACAAGCTAATGACAAACAAAAATGAAAAGTTGGCCAGTACATCAAACCATCTATAATCCTTCGTTGAAATCACCGCCACCTGATCTTCCTCCCCTCGCAACGCAATATGAAGGTACCCATTCTTGTTGAGTGGCTCCTGGAACAAACCCTGCTTCAACCACGCATGTTTAAATGCTTTCGCATAGTTGAAGTCCCCTGCGCTTCCCTTCAGCGAATCATTGACATAAAAAGCGTACGCGAAGTCTTTATCAGATACAAATTGTGCAAATCGGTTGTCGACTAACAGTTCCGGATAAACATTTCGTGTGGCCAAATTTTTCAGCGAAAGCTCCAACACCACATACCCCACAATCACATCAGATTTTGCCACCGCAGCAATTCCCAAATACTTTCGTGTTGCCAAACTTCCATCCCGTTCACGAAGCCAGAAAACACCTTCGTAACCGGTGCGAATTGCCGAATACTGAAATGATTGTATGGAAGTAGCCAGACTGCGCAGCGTGTCGTTGTCCAATGTCTGACCCGAGGAATTATACAGATAAACCTTACTGGCATATCGGTCAAAATACGCATTCAGATAGACCTTCTCGATGCGTTGTCGAATAGCGCCCTTGGGTAACAATGGGTTGGTAAAGCGGGCCATAATAAACGGATCGGTAGCGATCGCTTTCACATTCTCGGCCATCAGATACTCACCTAGGATATCGTGGTTCACCAAATTGTTGTTCCCAAATCGTTGCATGGAAAGCACTGACGCTTCCCGCGAAAATTGTCGAATACTCAGAGCTCCTTGCAAAGCAAAGGCCGCTACTACAATCAGTAAAAATGTAAATGTGGAAATAGTTACCTGCATCAATGTTTTATGCAGATGAGTCTGCCACACAATGCTAAAGTACACCAACGCAATCAGCAGCGTCATCCAATAATCATGTTGGTCTAAAAAACAATAAAATAAAAATAGCCCTGCTCCGATCAACAACATGGCGAGAAAATGAGTCAGGCCCTTATCACTAAAGTCGATGGCCAACTTTAAGAATACATAACTAAACAAAAAACTACTCAATGTAGCGGTCAGTATGGTTACGTGAGCCACCATTCGCAATCCGGAAAATTCAAGAGAACGGGTGATGTCAATCAGAATGGATGAATTATGGAAAATGATTTCGTAATAGAGATACGGAAACAAAAACGAAAATAGGGCCAGTGTTACCAGCAAGCCCCCCCACACTATTCTGAATCGTTTCAGATGCAATAAGCGATGCACGCTTTTAAAATGATGGAAGTTCAAAAAGACATACAAGCTCAGAGCGAGTACCAACAGTGAATTAATCAGAAAATCGCCCAGCGAAGAATTGATGAATGACGAAGCGAACAATTGCGGATCGAACAATTGGAATGCCCCCCATTGCTGGGGAAAACCGGTGGAAATCATACCGAGGCGCAACAGAAAGGAAAGAAGGAGCGCAACGATAAACACCACCTCATACTTTCCACGCATGTGAACCAACCGAAGTTCCTGCACACAAAACAAAACAGCGAATCCGATCCCTACTGCAATCAAAAGTAAACCAACCCAATCCGGAGAAGTATTGGTGCTAATGGATTCTGTTTCGAGTGTAAACAATCCGGTATTATTCTCATCGTAGACAGATACGTGTGATGTATTCTGAAATGGTTTGATAATCACCTCCGCAATTGGAAAAATTTCTTCGTTGGTGAAATCCTGAAGATATTTATTAATCGCTTTGGGTTTCTCCTGAAGGGGTATGACCACTACTAACGTAGCAGACGAATGATAAGGCCACTTTCGAATCAGGTAACTGGCTCTTTGCGTTTGCAACAGCCGGGTATGAAATGGCTGATGAAGCCAGTCTATATCCGGCACAAAAGAATTATTGCTCCAGCGAAGCAAACGAGAATCTTTCACCAAAAAGAAAGAGCCGGAAACCTTTTGCCATGCATCATCACTTTGAGAAGTAAGCAACTGTTGCGCTTCTGTTTCTGCTTTTTTCAGAACCTGTTGCAGGTTCTGCGCTATTACTTTACTCAGTTCATCACGACTGTAAGGCTGTCGGTAATTGCGATGCACAAAAATGCCGGCTGCCATAAAAATAGCAGCGAATACAAAAAGAAGTATTCTTCTGGTGGGCGACATGGTACTATTAAAAGTACAAAATAACACCTGTGTATACGAGCCTTTCGTAATTATTTGCCGCGGTAGGAAATCCCTCCAAACCAATAGAGGAAGAGTATACGCGAATAGCGAAAACTAAAGGGGATAAAGAAAAGTGATGTACCCAAAATAGCCGTGCGGCAAACCCAGGATGCGGGCCGGATAGTGAAATAAAGTAACAATGAAATGCCGGCAAAAAAAACTACCGTGAATCCATAACTGATATACAAAGCACCAAAATAAAAACCCGGCTCCGGAGTGAACCCTGTGCCGCATACAGGGCATTTTTCATTCATGCTACCAAACCTGGTAACGACTGTGAGTGGATATTTAAAAACATCACCCTCACGGCAACACGGACACTTAGCTTGCCAGATGGCTTCCTGCCTCGTTCGCTTCATTTTTCTTGCTGGTTCGGTACCAAAAAATTCCCAATGCCATAATTGCCAAATACGGAGCTACAAACAGGTAGAGGATTCCAAAGTTTATGCCTGCGGCAATACCCACGTTTCCATTGCTGATATTATTCTCTAACGTAGCCTTGCACATAGCGCATTGCGCCCATCCGGCTACAGGAACCAGCATCAATAAAACAAAAACAGAAATTTGTTTCATAATTTTAAATGTAATAAGGCCGAATCATCAAATATACAATCACTCCGGTGATAGCTACATAGAGCCAAATCGGAAAGGTAATTTTGGCCAACGACTTATGTCGCTCAAAATTACCAGCCAGTGCTCTTGAAAAGGTAAGCAAAACAAATGGAATCACTGCAATGGACAAGAGAATGTGGCTGATCAAAATAAAGTAATACACGTACTTGATCATTCCTTCTCCACCATAAGCGGTCGAATCACTGAACATATGGTAGATGACATACATCACAAGGAATGTGGCTGACAAAGCGATACAAATCTTCATGAGTGTTTCATGCAAACTACGATCGCCCGATTTGATGGCACGCACTGCTAAAACCAAAAGCACAGCTGTAAACCCATTGATCGATGCATAAATGGGAGGCAAAAAAGAAAAATCATAGCCTTCAATCTTGATTTTGAAAAGCGCAGCCACCGCTATCGGTATCACGATGGATAGTGCAATAATTAGCTTCTGATAAGGGTCTTTCTTCTGTATCGACTCAGTACTCATTGAATAATATTTTTAGCTCAACCAATAATCGATCTGTTTCATCTCGGCCATCCAACTGATAATAGCCTCTGATCCTCCGCTCACCATCTACCAGAACCGCATTCGATCCGGACGGGACTACAAATATACACATCAACCGTTGTAGCTCTTGCTCATTCATTAACCCGCTGGCTAAGATTAAGTTCATTTTTTTTGAAGACATTTCATTGTCGAGTCGGGTTTTGTTTTCGCCCACGAGATTAGAAAACACAACGACCGTAGGATCTCCTTCTACCGCATGAAGTGCCAATAGTGACTCTCTGGGAACCCGATATGGCACAGCATACGTTTGGTCGCAATTACCAGACACCTCTACCCTATCCTCATGAAATACCGGAATATCAAATTTGTTTTTTCCGAAGAACTTTAAAAAAACAAAGACCAAAACAGGCAATAGAAGCGCAATGCTTAAGAATAAATTTTTCCTTTTCAACTGACTCTCATTAAATCCATGTACTACCCCTCTAAAACAAAAATGGCTAAAGTTTTACCCTTAGCCATTTCATTATTTCTTGCAGATCATTTAAATGAAATTAACATCCGATAATTGAAATCCTTCGTACAAGAAGGCGATCAACATCCAAACAATAAAAACGATCGGTATCAGAACAGACCAAAACAAAACCTTGGCTTCGTATTTTAAGTGCATAAACTCACCCACAATATAACCGGCCTTCACAATCGTCATGATTACGAATACGCTGGTTTTAAAAAATCCTGTTGGAACCGTAAAAGCTACAATGAATTCAACTGCAGTGATAGCTCCTAAAATCGCAGCTACAGTCCAAAGCTTTTTAATTTTTTCTTTGTCCGGAGGAAGAACAACAACTTCTGGTTCGTGTGAGTGGTGTGCCATTTGTCTATATTTTGAATGTTAGTAAGAAATCTAAATTAAACGAGGTAGAAGAATGTAAACACGAATACCCAAACCAAGTCTACAAAGTGCCAGTACAAACCTACTTTCTCCACCATTTCATAGTGGCCTCTGCGGTTGTAAACACCTGTAACGGTGTTGTAATAAATGAGGAAGTTTAACAATACCCCACTGAATACGTGGAAGCCGTGAAATCCTGTAATAAAGAAGAAGAAGTCGGCAAAATCCTGAGGGCCATATTGGTTGATATGAAGATTCGCACCGTATACATCTTTAGTGACTTTTGTCAATTCTCCGTTTACAAAAACAAAATCAGTCACTTTTGTAGCCACATCGGTACCAACGATAAAGTGTGTCCACTCCCAAGCTTGGCAACCTAAGAAAGTAAGACCTCCTAAAATGGTCCACAACATCCACTTTTCTACAGCCTTTTGATCCATACGATGACCTGCCTCTACCGCCAATACCATCGTTACACTGCTCATAATCAGAATGAACGTCATGATACCCACAAACACCAGCGGTAATGAAACTCCATGTAAAAATGGAACTGCCTCAAATACCTTTTCAGGGATAGGCCAATAGTCATGCGAAAAGGTGAAAGCATCTGCCAACCCTGTAAATGCCGGATGTGAAGAGCGTACTAAACCGTACGTGATCAATAATCCTGAAAAGGTAAATGCATCTGAAAGTAAAAAAAACCACATCATCAGCTTGCCATAACTGGCGCCTAGTGGAGCTACTCCTCCATTCCAAACATTTTGATCCGATGCGGTTGTCGCGTGTGCGTGTGCCATGGTTAGAAATTTATCTCAGCAATGTTAAGAAAACGAACAAATATAGCCAAAGAAGACCTAAAAAATGCCAATAAGTTGTGCACATTTCCATCTGCACCTTATTGAATGATCCCTTTCGCAGGGTTATGAAAACAATTATCAAATAAACCAGGCCCCCAATGATATGCAATCCATGTAGCCAAGGGAATATGAAAAAAAACGACTCTGAAACGTTTCCTCCTGTAAAGTGATGACCTTCTTTCAATAATTGGTACATTCCCAGTGATTGCATCGCTAGAAAAACGATGCCCAGTAAAAAAGTAGCAACAATTAAGTTATTTGCTCTAGTCACATTCACCCGATAGAAATAAGCCAATTGAAGACATACACTACTGAGTATGACCAAAATCGTGCTGTACCCAAATATGTTTGGCAATTCGTAAAAGACCCAATTTCCTTCAGCCCGTCTAACAATATAAGCCGACATTAAAGCCATGAAAAGCATGGTCACACTGGCAATAAACAACCACATTCCAAATTTCTTTGGATTCATGGAAATGGGCTTTGCCGGAGCCTCTACAATTTTAAAATCAACAGCCTCGTTCATAATCAGTATTAAATTTTATCCAACAAATATGCTATCTGTACAATCGGTAAATACAAAAACGAGCCAAACATAATGCGCTTGGCCGACTTCTGGCTACCGGTTTTCATCAATGAAAATGTCTGTGCAAAAAAAGCCACACCACATACTGATGCAACAATGGCCGAATCCAAACCGGTGATACCGAATTTGGCCGGCAACAAGCCCAACGGAATCAAAAACATGGTATAAACCATAATCTGAATGGCGGTGTTGATGTCCCTCCCACCTCCAGATGGCAATAGCTTGAAACCAGCTTTTTTGTAATCGTCATCCGCTACCCAGGCAATCGCCCAGAAATGTGGAAACTGCCAGATAAACTGAATTCCAAAAATGATCATCGCTTCATACGTAATGCCTCCGGTCATGGCAATCCATCCCAACAGTGGCGGTAGTGCTCCCGGAATTGCTCCTACAAAAACAGCAATCGGACCCACTCGCTTCAGCAGTGTATAGATAAAGCTATACAACACCATGGAAACGATCGATAAAACAACGGTCAATGGATTCGTGAAAACCCACAGAATAGCGATACTCAACAAAAGGCAAACTACTGAGAAGATACTGGCTTCATTGACTGAAACTCGTCCAGTTGGTATGGGGCGCGACATAGTGCGCGTCATAATTTTATCCAAATCGCGCTCGATAATCTGGTTAATGCAAACCGAAGCTCCCGAAAGCAAAAAGGCACCTAATGCTAACATCGAAAGTACCAACCAATCAATGCTTCCTTTCGATGCTAATCCATACCCAAAGGCGCATGAAAATGCTACCAGCATTGATAAACGAGGCTTCAGCAACTCATAAAAAGCTCTCGCTTTACCGATTGCTAACGTCCATTTACTTAGATTTTGAACTGCTTCCATAGCTACTTCACTAACACCGATTTATTTCTACTGTTCAATCCAAAAAACAAATATAATTGGCCACCAAAAGTGACGGTTGCCAAGGTCAGGTGGAGAGGCTGCAGATAAGGAGGCACACCTCCGTAGGCCATGCCTACTCCACTCAAAACCGAAGACAAAATTAACACCATTAAGGTTGTGGTTAAAGTTTTAGCAGCACTAGTTTGATACAACTTCCAGAAGAGGTATCCGTGCACGACCACCAGCAGCCAGGAAAAAGATCGGTGAATGATAAACTCTCCTCCCAACGAGGCAATCCACGTGTCACGGCTCGCACCCGCCAGCCGGTCAATTGCCTCACGTACCTGCGTACCGAAGAAGGTTTGGGTAAGCAATAACACTGCACATAAAACCACCAACCATTTTAACGAATTGGCCACTGAAATATGAAGTGGCTGTTCGGCACTTACATGCAACAAATAAACCAATATGGCAACGATCACCATCGCCAGAAACATGTGAACCGTAATGGTCCATTGCGTTAAATTGGTAGAGACTACAATCGATCCAAACCATCCCTGGAATATCACCGCAAGTAAGGTAGCGAGGGAAAGCCAGAATAAAATGGGGCTTGACTTCCGGTACTGCCAAGAACGCACAAACAGCAAAACAATCAATAATCCAATCACCACTCCCACAATCCGATTCAGGTATTCAATCCACGTTTTCACCGGATTAAAATCTGCTTCCACCAAAATGGTTTTGTCATTTGAAATCTGATCGGCTGTCTCATCCATACCTATTGAATGGAGAAGGCGGACAAATTTTTGGTTCTTCTTGTCGCGATACTGCGCATACGATTCTTTGTAGTTCTCCGGCAACTGCTCAACAGAGGTAGGTGGAACCCAGCTACCGAAGCACTTCGGCCAGTCGGGGCAACCCATGCCCGACCCTGTGGCACGAACGATGCCACCCACGGCTATCAAAAAATAAACAGCGACTAAAGTAGTTAAGCAAAGCTTAAAAAATCCTTTAGTCGCTGTTCGGTTCAATCTCTTACTAATCCTAGGGATTAGTGTTTATTGCCTCCTACACCTGCTCCGCCAAGATCTAACTTGATCTGATCGTTTTCATTGGGCAGATTTGATTCTGGTGTTTCAGAGAATGGAATATGTTGAGGAATGAAATCTTCTTTTGAACCTGGTTTGCTGTAATCGTACGGCCAACGATAAACAGTAGGGATTTCGCCAGGCCAGTTTCCGTGTCCGGGAAGGCGTGGTGTTGTCCATTCCAAGGTAGTTGAATTCCAAGGGTTAGCCGGAGCTAATTTACCGCGGAAAATGTGATAGATAAAGTTGAATAAGAATACGAACTGTGCCGCTAACGTTATAATCGCTGCCACACTCACAAGCATATTCAAATCAGCGAATCCACTGAATGTTTCGAATGCGGTCCATGAGTAGTATCTTCTCGGGAATCCTGCAATACCGATATAGTGCATAGGGAAGAACACCAAGTAAACACCAATGAAGGTTAACCAGAAGTGCAAATAGCCCAACTTCTCGTCCATCATTCGTCCGAACATTTTAGGGAACCAATGATATACACCCGCCATCATACCGAAGAAAGAAGCACTACCCATTACTAAGTGGAAGTGAGCTACTACAAAGTATGTGTCGTGCAACTGAATGTCGACAGCTGAGTTTCCTAAGAAAAGACCCGTAATACCTCCAGTTAAGAAGAATGAAACCAGACCAATCGAGAACAACATCGCAGGTGTAAAGCGGATATTGCCCTTCCATAAGGTAGTGACATAGTTAAAGATTTTAACTGCAGAGGGAACTGCAATGATCAATGTAAGAAGGGTAAAAACAGACCCAAGGAAAGGATTCATACCCGTTACAAACATGTGGTGAGCCCACACAACAAATGATAGGATTGCAATACCTAACATTGAACCCACCATCGCTTTGTAACCGAAGATTGGCTTACGCGAATTGGTTGCTATAATTTCAGATGTAATACCCAAAGCAGGCAACAATACAATGTACACTTCAGGGTGACCTAAGAACCAGAATAAATGCTGGAATAAGATTGGGCTACCACCTTGGTTAGGCAATGCCTCTCCACCAATGTAAATGTCAGAAAGGTAGAAACTGGTACCGAAGCTACGGTCAAAAATTAACAGTAATGCCGCACCAAATAGAACGGGGAAAGAAAGAATTCCAATAACTGCGGTTAGAAAAAACGCCCAAATGGTAAGTGGCAACTTAGCGAATGACATACCCACCGTACGCATATTGATTACGGTAGTGATGTAATTGATACTACCTAAGAGTGAACTCACAATAAACAATGCCATGGATACCAACCACAATGTCATACCCAATCCAGATCCAGGAATGGCCTGAGGTAAAGCACTCAAAGGAGGATAAATCACCCAACCACCTGCCGCAGGGCCAGTGGAAATGAAAAGTGAAATAAACATGATCACACTGGATAAGAAGAAGAACCAGTACGACAACATATTCATGAAACCGGATGCCATATCACGGGCACCGATTTGCAACGGAATCAAGAAGTTACTGAACGTTCCACTCAGGCCTGCAGTCAATACGAAGAACACCATGATTGTGCCGTGCATCGTTACCAATGCCAGATAAAAATCAGGATCAATTTTTCCTTCCGCAGTCAACCAACCGCCTAAGATTGGCTTTAACCATGACAAGTTTGCCTCCGGAAATCCCAGCTGCAAACGAAATAATACAGATAGAATACCCCCGATAAGCGCCCATGCCATACCGGTAAGCAGGAATTGCTTAGCAATTACTTTGTGATCTTCCGAGAAGATATAGGTTGTCCAGAAATTACCGTGGTGATGCTCATGACCATGATCGTCATGATCGTGCGTTTCAATGTGATGATGTACGTCTAATGTTGCCATAGTTTCTTTCTCTGCTTATTTTATAGCTGCGGTCTGCACTGATACATTGTTGTCCAAAGGAATACCCGCCTTGATCATAGCTACTTCCTTCAATTCAGCGGGCACATATTTTAAGTATTCTGGATTTTGTTTCAACCAAGATTCTTGTGAAGACAACCACTTCTGATAATCTTCTTCTGAGTCAACTACCACCGGAAACTTCATGGAGAAGTGACCTCTTCCGCAAACTTCGGTGCAAGCCATTTCATAGTTGAAGTTCGGGTTATTTAGCTCTTCGCGCATCTCTGCAGTTGTTTTCGTTGCCGTAAACTTGAAGTGAGTTTGTACTCCAGGAACAGCATCCATCTTCACACGGAAGTGAGGGAGGAATACGCTATGCAAAACATCCTTCGCTCTGATTTTCATCAGAATTTCTTTGTTCACCGGAATATGTAACTCCAATGACTTGAAGTCATCGAAAGAGTTTTTGTCGCTCAAATCCAATCCAAACTCGTTGGATGCATCGATCATTTTATAATTATGTTTTCCCAATTCATTGTCCTTCGTTCCCGGATAGCGGGCTGTCCACAAAAACTGTTGACCAATCATTTCAACCACTATTGCATCTTTTTTCGCAGGGCCTGTAATATCCGACCAAGCAATTAGCCCCTGAACCACCAGAACAGTTAGAACAATGGCCGGCACAACCGTCCAAAGAATTTCGAGTTTGGTATTATCTGCAAAGAATTCGGCTTTGCGTGATTTGTCGTAACGATACGTAAAGGTGAACCAAAACATGACCATGAAAATGATACTGAACGCAATCACGGTCACCCACATGGTCAACCAAAATAAATCATCTGTGATTTTGCCGTGAATAGATGCTACTGGCGGGTCATAATCAGCAAAATAAGTAATCGAGTACCAGAAGAAGAATACAAGGCCGAAAAACATAAAGCCGAGAAACAAATAGGCGTTGATGTTATTCCAAGAGATGGAAAACTCTTCCTCTTTATTTCCTTTTACAAGTTCTACCAGGTTTCCAATCCGGAAGATCATAAACAGTATGATCAACACCAAAATTGCTCCGACCCAAATTATCCAATTCATAGTATTACTTTAATAATCTTAAAACAAATCAAATATGATGATTCAAACTCTCTGGCATAAACGGATGGTTCTTTGCCACCAATTGTAACTTGGAAAGTGCATTCAGAATAACGTATAAGAATACACCTGCAAACACAAGTCCCAATCCGATCTCCAACAAACCAAGGCCACCTTCCAACTTCATAGCACCCGGAGTAATCATGTTGTAGAAATCGAACCAGTGACCTACAATCACAATTGGGCAAACAACCTTCAACATCGACACCTGGCGTTTGGCATCTCTCGTCATTAATAACAAGAAGGGCAACACAAAGTTTAAGAAAATGTTGAAGTAAAATATCCAGCTATACGGTGCATTTCTCATGCGCTGAATAAAATAAACTGTCTCTTCCGGTAAGTTGGCGTAGTAGATCAGCATGAACTGACAGAACCAGATATAGGTCCAGAAAATACTGAACGCGAATACAAATTTACCAAGGTCATGCAAGTGGTTCTGGGTAACTACTTTCAAATAACCAGCGCCCTTCAAATTTGCTACGATCAAAGTAATGGTTGCCAAACCGGTTACCCACCAGCTCGCAAACACATACCAACCAAACATAGTACTGAACCAATGTGGGTCAATGCTCATTACCCAATCCCAAGCTGCAACAGAAGAACTCACAGCGAAAATCACTAAGAAATAGGC
>JAJTHV010000342.1 GCA_021300095.1 Flammeovirgaceae bacterium
CTTTATTGCTGATGGTGGCATCGGCTTCGGCTAATTTATATAAGTGAACAAAAGCCGCCAGACGCTCATCATCTGAGCAAGCCGAGAGCAGTTCGTTTCCATCAAAATATATTTGTTGCTCATTGGCCGTCTCAGCCTTCACTTCAAATTCATGAAACATCTTATCCGGAATCTGTTCTTCTGCTTTAATTTCGAGGATAGCGGCTCGCTCACGATCATCAATATGACCATCGACAGTTACTAATAGGTGTACAAAATGGAGTAAGCCTAGCTTGAAGTTTTCTGTGTGTTGCATTTAAAAGTTAATTTAAACTTAAATGGAGGAACCAACTTTTAAAAATAAGAAAAAATTCATCCATCGCTTACTGATTAATCGAATACCTGACTGGTTTAGTACTTCGTTTTCACGTTTGCTCGGGCTCGCTGCACAATAAAGTAGATGATCAATAAAGTGCAAATCAGGCTGGGGCCGATCTGGCTGTAAGGATGATAATCAAGTAACACATTCCCGGCAAAGGCAGAGAGCATTGCACTGAATGCTGAAATCACCTTGTAGATATGTTCGTAAAGCCACCATTTTTTGAGGCGCTCATGTAGGAAAAAGTATTTAAGCAGATCATACGATATTACAAAAACCAAAGCTCCTAATGTAGAATAGACGACCACCGGATTGGCAACTAAGCGGTGATGTATGACATAGCCACCATACCAAATTGTGACACTTAAACTGATCAACGAGATCAGCAGATCTACCCCACCCGCCCGGTTTTCTTTCAATTGAATGTTGCGAAAGCCCGTATAACCTACATATCCCGCAATCAGCGTAAGCATTAAAAAGAATGGCTCCTGCTGAAAGAATAAAAAACCTAGGAATCCGGTGCACACCACAATTACCAAGAGATACTTGAAATAGGTACCCACTTTGCGATGAATTGGGATGTTTCGGTTTTTGAGAATGGCGATGATACCCAGGATGATGGCAATGGACCCGGCCACCAGGTGAACGATAATGTTGAGTTGATGCAGCATAGTTTTTTTCTGCAAACATTCATCGATTGGGCAAATACCACAAGATTTCAGTGACTCAACCACTTGGTCAGTGACGAAATCACTTTATCCCAAAGCCAAAGTTGACCACGATCGTTTACTTTTGTATTACTGTGCAACCATCTATTACCTTTTATGTACTGCTCCGCAATGCGCTTGGACTATCGGCACTGCTGATTGCGTACTACATCCCTGATCGTTCATCCTTGGCGCAACGGCAGGGGTTCGATGCCTTTTCTCCTTATTTGTTTCTCGTGCTCATGTATTGCTGGATTGTTTTCCATAACACCATTCTCTTCAGTCGGCTATATCTGCAAGGAAAAACAAAAACCTACCTTTTATGGACTTTTGCGCTCGTGGCATTTAGTTCCATCAATATGCATTTGGTGCTGGTCTATCTCTTCAACCAAACCAACACGCTTCCTCATCTTTTGTCATTCTGGGTTTTTACCTTGGCGGGATTGGGAGTGTATGTATTGTTTCGCTATGTGCACTTGATACAACCATCGCAGCCTACTCAATCCCACAAGGACGAAACCAAGCTTGTTACTTTTTTGCATTGCTCTATTGACGGTTTAGAGCGGCAAATTCCGTTGCAACAAATTCAGTATATCGAAAGCCTGGAGAATTATGTGAAAATTGTGACGGCACAAAAAACCTACATCGCGCGCTTGTCGCTGAAAGACGCAGAAGCCAAATTACCGCGACCTGCTTTTTTGCGTATCAGTCGATCGCATATTGTTCATAAAATCTTTATTACGAAAACCACTACAGATGTTGTGTTCATTCAACAACAGTCGTTTAAAATCGGGAAGGTATTTAAACGTTATGTCGATGAGTACTTGAACGTTTGAAGGTTAAGTTGTCTGACCCTTGGAAAGTGTTGTGACACCGGGATAAAATAAAAAACCCCGAGCATTCCGCCCGGGGCCTCTCTAATTTGCAAGCAGAGAGTTTTTATCGGTCAAAGGTTTCTGACACTTAGAAAGTGTCGTAACACCTCAGCAATCTTTTATTAATATCTGTAATAATCCGGTTTGAAAGGTCCGTTTACAGATACACCAATGTATTTGGCTTGATCCGGTGTAAGTTCTTCCAACTCCACTCCTATTTTCTTCAAGTGCAAGCGAGCCACTTTCTCATCCAAATGTTTGGGCAACATGTACACTTTGTTTTCGTACTTGCTGGTGTTTGTCCACAGTTCTAATTGTGCCAAGGTTTGGTTGGTAAATGAATTGGACATAACAAACGAAGGGTGACCGGTAGCGCAACCTAAGTTTACCAAACGGCCTTCGGCTAATAAAATTACCTGACGGCCATTTTTCAATGTGTACAAATCTACTTGAGGCTTCACTTCATCTTTCGAAGCGTTTTTGTTCAACCACGCTACATCAATTTCATTATCGAAGTGGCCGATGTTACACACGATCGTTTTGTCTTTCATGCTTTCGAAATGATGCCCCAATACGATGCCCGCATTTCCGGTAGCACTCACTACTATGTCTGCTTCTTTCACCGCATCGTTCATTTTCTTCACTGCAAAGCCGTCCATGGCAGCTTGCAACGCACAGATCGGATCGATCTCGGTTACAATCACACGCGCACCGGCACCGCGCAAGGAAGCGGCAGAACCTTTACCCACATCTCCGTAACCGGCAACAACGGCTACCTTTCCGGCCATCATTACATCGGTTGCTCTGCGAATAGCATCTACTAACGATTCTTTACAGCCGTATTTGTTATCAAACTTTGATTTAGTAACCGAATCGTTGATGTTGATGGCTGGTAGCGGTAATTTACCTGCATGCATGCGTTCAATCAGGCGATGCACTCCGGTAGTCGTTTCTTCAGAAATTCCTTTAATTCCTTTTACCAATTCGGGGTTGCGATCCAACACCATGTTGGTCAGGTCACCACCGTCATCCAATATCATGTTCAACGGCTTGCCGTCTTTGAATGCATACAAAGTCTGCTCAATACACCAATCAAATTCTACCTCATTCATTCCCTTCCACGCATACACCGGAATGCCCGCGGCAGCAATAGCGGCAGCGGCATGATCTTGTGTCGAAAAGATATTGCATGATGACCAGGACACCTCGGCACCCAGTTCAACCAATGTTTCGATCAGCACTGCCGTTTGGATGGTCATGTGCAAGCAACCCGCAATACGAGCGTCTTTTAAAGGCTTTTGCTTGCCATATTCTTCGCGCAAGGCCATGAGACCCGGCATTTCCGCTTCGGCTAGTTTAATCTCTTTGCGACCCCAGGCGGCCAGGGACATATCTTTTACTTTGTAGGCAGGTTTCTCGGCAACGGTCATAAAATGTTGTTTTTCAGTTGATTTTAAGGGAATAAACCGCAAAGTTAACAGAAAGTTTTTGCCTTCTTACCTCATTCATAGTTAAAAGTTCGAAAGAACTAAACCACCTGTTTTTGGGTTAGAGGTAAAAATCAAATGCATGACTAAACCAACCCTAAAAATAGATGTTGTCTCAGACGTAGTTTGCCCGTGGTGTTACATTGGCAAACGGAGACTGGAAAAAGCCATCCAACAAGTGGCCGATCAGATTGATATCTCCGTAGAATACCATCCGTTTGAACTGAATCCGGATATGCCTGCAGAAGGCCGCCATCAGCGCGACTACCTGATTAAAAAGTTCGGAAGTGAATCGAAGTATGAGCAAATCACCAGCCACGTCACAGCCACAGCCGCACAAGAAGGATTGGCGTTTGACTTTGCAAAACAAAACGTATCGCCCAACACACGCCAGTCGCATCGACTGATTTATTTTGCCAAACAGCAAGGTAAACAACTAGAAATGAAAGAGGCGCTGATGAAAGCTTACTTTACAGATGGCGTTGATCTGACGAAAACAGAGA
>JAJTHV010000389.1 GCA_021300095.1 Flammeovirgaceae bacterium
GAGCGCAGGCCGGATATGCGTAAAAGCAAAGGATATGAGGGTCGCTCCATCAATCTAGCTTTAAGCAATCGAGGTATTCGGGCATTGGAAGAAGTTGGACTGGCGGAGGAGCTGAAGAAAGAAGCCATCCCGATGCATGGCCGAATGATTCATGACTTACAAGGCAATTTGCAATTTCAACCGTACGGAAAAGAGGGGCAATACATTAATTCCATTTCAAGAAGCGGATTAAATAAAGTGCTGATGACGGCAGCCGAAAATGCTGGCGTGACTTTTCAATTCGAAAAGAGAATAGTAAATGTCAACTTCGAAACAACAGAGTTGTCAATTCAAAGTGCAGATCAAAAAATACAAAGCGAAAAATTTGATTGGGTGATTGGTGCCGATGGCGCTTTCTCTGCTGTGCGTCATGCTTTGCAAATGACGGATCGTTTTGACTATTCACAAGAATACATTCATCACGGCTATAAAGAATTACATATTCCTGCCAATGCAACCGGTGGATTTCAGATGGAGAAAAATGCCTTGCACATCTGGCCGCGTGAAAGCTTTATGCTAATCGCCTTACCCAATCCGGATGGAAGTTTTACGCTTACATTGTTTTTTCCATTTAGTGGCGAACAGTCATTTGAAAAGTTGGTGCGTAAGGAAGAGGTACAAGCATTTTTTCAAAACACGTTTCCGGATGCTCTCCAATTAATGCCTGATCTTTTAGAGGAATTCTTTCATAATCCTACTTCATCACTCGTTACAGTGAAATGCTTTCCTTGGTTGAAAAACAATGTGATGGTGATTGGCGATGCCGCTCATGCCATAGTACCTTTCTATGGACAAGGTATGAATGCGGGGTTTGAAGATTGCAGGGCATTAAATCAATTGCTTGAACTACATCAGGATGATTGGAGTAAAGTGGCTCCCATTTTTCAGCAAGAGCGCAAGCCCAATGCCGATGCGATTGCACAATTGGCTTTGGATAATTTCATTGAAATGCGCGACTTGGTAAATGATCCTGATTTTATCTTACGAAAAAAAATCGAGGCAAAGCTGCACGAACTCTTTCCCACCGAATGGATACCGTTGTATTCGATGGTTACCTTTTATGAGGACATTCCCTATCATATAGCCTATGAAACCGGTCAAAGGCAAAAGAAAATTATGGAAGAGGTTTTAAAAACGCCCAACATTGAAACAACGTGGCAGCAGCTAGAATTTAGAAAAATTGTCGATCAGCTAAAAAGGTAAATTGCATTCCTTCTATTCGAGCAACGAAATTGAATTCACTATTTAAAGAACATCATGCATCGATGTGTACTTTGTACTCTTCGAAGCGATCTAAGATTTCTTTTACATAGCGAACGGGGCCATCGCATCGGCAATAGCCGGCAGCAACCACCACATCGCGATAATATTTGGGATTTGACTTTTGTAAAAGAAAGTACTCAACGCTATCATTCCACTTGGAGGCGTTGCGTCCATTTTTGCGAGCCAATTTTTGTGCATCAATCACATGCGATACGCCTACATTGTATGAAGCTAATACAAACTTCAGTCGTTCCTCCGGATCTGAAACTGTTTTTACCCAATAGTCATCCAAAAACTTTAAGAACCGAATGCCGGCTTTGATATTTTGATTCGGGTCATGCAAATCTCCTGCGTGTAAAAATTCGCCCGTCTCCGGCATCACTTGCATTAAGCCAATAGCACCTGCCCATGACTCTACGTGTGGATTAAAGTTTGACTCCTGATAAACAATCGAGGCCACCAATCGCCAATCCCATCCAATTTCTTTAGCACCTTTTTTTATTTGCTCATCATATGGTGACAAGCGATCGCCCGTAATGGAAGAATAGTCACTGCTCGCCATAATGATAGAAAACCTCGGGTTATTGAAATACTTATCGAACAGCGTTTGAAACAATCCGGTTTGCTTGATGCGCGCCATCCACTGGTCGATGGCTTGTTGGAGGTTGGTCGAATTTTTACGCACCCCCCACGCAATCTGTTGTGGCAGACTGAGAGTTGTATTGATATCCAAATTGGGATAATAAAGCGCATTCACCATGGCAATTGTTTGATCGGTGACAGTATACTTTATTTCTCCAGTTGCCACTTTACGAATCAGCGACTCTGTTTCTGCTGTGGCACTATCTTCTTTTAGAATAATATCGCCCCCAATTTCGTGCGACAGATTTTTCATGCGTTCGCTGAACGAAGAGCCTTTCATCACATGCACTTCTTTTCCAATTAAGTCGAGTGGATTACGGATCAATTTTTTGTCCACTAATTGGGGCGGCTGCATACGCCAGTTAGCCGGTTTCTTTTGTACCAGTACCTGATGCGTGGTGTAATGAGGTTTGGTGAATGAGATATAATTGGTGCGGTCCTTCGTGACGGTGAGGGGAAATGCCAATACATCGCCATTGCCTTTGTTTAACTGATCAATGGCCTCTTCAATACCTGAAATCACTTTAATTTTAAGTTGCACTTTGATGGATTTACAGAAGTATTGAAGAAGTTCATACTCGTAGCCCATGGGAGTGCCTTTGTATATAAAATAGCTAATGGAATTATTGTCAAGAATAGCTTCCAAATAGCCTCTTTTTTTTATCTCAGCAAGGTCACGTTGCAATGCAGGCTCGGCCAAAAATGGCGTTTCCTCCTTGCCGTTGCGGCACTGCGGCAGCACCAAAAGGGCTAAAAAAAACAAAAAACCAATGCCTAACCGATTAGTCATTATTGAAAGTAGCCAAAAGCAGGCAAAATAAAAAGGCCACCGAGCGGTGGCCTTTTTGGATTAAGCGATCTAAGGAATTAATTAAAGATATAACGTACACCAATTTGTGCCTGCCATACACTTCCAATAGCAATGCTCTTAATGAATGTATCTTTCAATAAAACGGTTTCACCATTAATATTTTGTGTTTGCATTCTATAGGTAGGTACACCTGACGCATTCACACTAACAAAAGTTAATGGCTGGGAGGTGGTAGTTTGATATCCTACACCGAAACCATCGTTGATCAGGTTACCTACGTTTAAGATATCAGCTCTTAGTTGAATAGTATTTCTCTTTTGTTTCGCTCCCACTTTTACGTGGAATTCTTGCACAACGCTAAAGTCGAATCGGGTTAACCAAGGGAAATAAGCACCATTTCTTTCAGCATATTGACCTCTTCTGGAGCTTAAATATTCACTTCCATTGATATAGGCATCAAATGCTGTTTGTTGATCAGCCGCAGTAAATGTTTTGCCGCCTGATGTAAAGGTTGCAAAAGTTAACTCGCTTGCGCTGTTTGGCACATAAATCAAGTCGTTGGTTTGGCCATCTCCATTCAAATCGCCACCATAGGTGTAAGATAATTTTCCACCGCTGGCAGAAACCATACCTAAAGTGAACATGGTAGAACCACCAAATTTATCACCGTAATCTAAGCGGTAATTCAAGAAACCTACTATACGATGTCTCAAATCGTTATCAGCAAAAGAAGTACCTAAGTAGTTTTGACCGGATACGGTAGGGATGTTAGCCTGTACTGTGCTACCTACAGATTGTAAATCTCTGGCTTCACCATAAGTATAGGCAATCATACCACTAAATCCTTTATCAACTGGCTTTTCCAACTTTGCGGTAATGGTGTACGAATCACCGATGCTCGAATTTTTCAAAACAAACACGTTGGTAACTTGTGAATTCATGAAACGTGGCGCCACGTTGCCTGGAGCGGATGCAGGGAAACGATCTCTCTTATCAGGGCCAGTAAAGTTTCTGTCTTTCGGGCTCAGGTTAGCATCAATGTAACGCAACGCATGGATGTTTTTGTTGTAGATCACCTCTAATGTACCTACCAATCCCCAAGGTAATTTTTGGTCAATCGCCAAGTTCGATTTCCAAACAGTCGGATACTTCAAGTCACTATCAGTGGCATTCACCGCGTAACCTGACAAGGTGTTGATGTCTGGCTTAGTCGTAGGAATAAATTCAGTAGGTGTCAAACGGAAAGGTCTGTTCGTTACGTTGGTATTGTTCAAGAGTGCCGTGTTAACGCCATTGTTTCCAAGCTGGTTAGAAACCAATACTTGAGGAATACGCGATACAAACAAACCAGTACCACCACGAATTTGAGTTTTCTTATTACCCTTCAAGTCATAGTTAAAACCAATTCTAGGCGATAATAAAACATTGGCACCAGGGAATGCACCGGTATTTACTTTGTAATTGTATCCATCTTCATTTCTGAAGTTCAATCCTGCTACGACCGGATTGTTAAAGGCTGCCGCTGTCGAATTATCATAATCAAACAAATCAGCACGTAAACCTAAAGTTACTTTCAACTTGTCCGTTGCTTGAATCTCATCTTGTAAATAAGCGCTATAAGTAGCAACATTTAATACCTGAAGGGGCTCTACACCACCAGGCAACAAAGAGTAACGCAAATTATAGCGTACTACAGAAACAGGTGATACAGGATTGGTAGGGTTCGCTACGAAATCATCAACTGCTGTTTTGAAATCGGCAATCGAGTTATAGACATAAACTCCGTTTGAAGAAGGGAAGAATACGTTGTTGGATGTAAACGCTTCGTATGAAATACCAGCAGTAATGGTATGATTATCTGCATAGTAAGTCGTATTGTTTGTGATATTCAAAGTTGAGTAATTCAACTTGTTGTTAGGAGTAAAAGGGTCAAAACCTACAGAAGTGTAAGTTGATCCAGCACCAGTTGTATTCGGGCTTGCAATAGCTCCATCCAAAATATCGATGGTCGGGAAAAGTGCGGTTTTATAATCTCTGTCTTCCGTTTGCTTATTGTACGTTACAACCAATTTGTTTGAAATGCGTGAGCTGAAAGTTGAGTTTAACTCACCCGCAATTGAAAACGTTTTGTCCTTTTGGAAGTAACCTGTGTTTTCAGGTGAAAGGGCTAGAGCAGAGTTTGTTCTATTTCCGTTACCCGCTGTGCTACTGCTATTGCTTTGGCTGATATTGATTCCTCCTCTTGAGTCGTGATCAGAATAACGCAAAGAAAGCTTGTGCTTTTCATTGATGTTATAATCTAAACGAACCAAGGTTTTGGTACTTTTCGTCTCGTTGTTGTATCCATCAATCGCTCCTAAGTTGAAACCCAATTTAGTAAGCATGTAGGTACGAAGATCTTCCATTGATGCTGCCGTTACTCTTGATACGTTACCGGTTGCCCCGGCACGGTTCGCCACCCAATCCATTGCTGGTGCTGAACTGGTGAATTGCTCGAAGTTCGCGAAAATGAACAACTTGTCTTTAATGATAGGAGCACCAATTCTGAATCCGAATGTATTTTCATTGATTGTGAACGGGGCTAATTTCTTACCTCCATCGGCTGTTTTTCCAACCAAATCATTATTTCTGAATAAATAATAAACAGAACCGGATACATCATTTGTACCGGAGCGTGTTACCGCGTTGATACCGGCACCTGCAAAACCCGACTGACGAACGTCAAATGGAGTTACGTTAACTTGAACTTCATCCAATGCATCTAAAGAAACAGCTGTTGTACCTGTACGACCTCCTGCTTGCGCAGATCCTCCTAATCCAAACCCGTTATTGAAAACAGAACCGTCAATTGTGAAACTGTTGAATCGGCTGTCCTGTCCGGCAAATGAACTACCATTGCTATACGCATTGTATTTTACGATATCATTTACAGTACGGCCAATGGTTGGGATGCTGTTCAAGGTTTGACGATCGAATGAAGCAGCCGCACCCTGGCGGTCTGAACTAAAGATATCATTCTTGTTACCAGTTACTACCAGTTCATCTAATTGAGTACTTTCATCTACCAACTTAACATTTAAGTCGGCAGTTACACCTAAGCTGAGGTAGATGTCACTGATCACCTGCTCTTTATAGCCTACGAAGCTAATTTTAGCAGTATAAGGACCTCCTACACGCATGCCGGGGATTACATAGCGTCCATTGGAACCAGCTGCAGTTCCATAAGTAGTACCTGAAGGAGTGTGCGTAGCAACGATTGTTGCGCCTGGCAAAGGTTCACCCTTTGAGTCGGTAATCTTCCCCGCCATGGCGGAGGTGGTCACCTGCGCGTATACCCCAATGGAGGCAAAGCACAAGGCCGTCAATGTTAACAGTAAAAGTTTTCTCATAAGTAATTCGGGTTTTAATCGGGGGCAAAAGTATCCTTTTCGGGTTACTTCTTTACGCTGTTTGCTTTAAATCTTTTGCTCTTTTTCTTAACAATTTGATAACATTGACCTACCGCTTATCCCTTATTCTGTTGTAAAAACGAAGAAAATGCGAAAATTTGATGAATTAATTAAAGCTATACTTGAAATGAAAAAACTTCTCTTTTTTATAACCTTCCTTGCCAGCGGTGCTGCCTGGGCTCAGGTCGATCTTTCGTACTACTTTCCACCCAATGTTTCGCTCAATCCAGCCATTCCCACCCCGCAATCAGTTATTGGCCATCAGGTGGGCGAATGGCACATTACCCACGACCGGCTGGTAAACTACATGATGGCTTTGGATAAAGCCTCTGACCGTGTTTCACTGGAAGTTATAGGGCAATCACATGAAATGCGTCCCATTCTGCTTCTCACTATTACATCACCCAAAAACCATCAAAATCTGGAGGCAATTCGGGCGGAGCATGCGCTTCTTTCCGATCCACAAAAATCAGGTAGTGTAAATGTTAAAAACATGCCTGCGGTGTTTTATATCGGCCACAGCATCCATGGAAATGAAGCCAGTGGTGCCAATGCAGCACTGTTAACCGCATATTATCTGGCAGCCGCCCAAGGCCCCGAAATTGAAAACTATTTATCCAATACCATTATTCTTTTCGACCCCAGCTTCAATCCGGACGGCTTGCAACGCTTTTCTTCATGGGTAAATGCCCGTAAGAGTAAGTTAGTCAATGCCGATCCCAACGATGTGGAGCACAATGAAGCTTGGCCTGGCGGTCGTTTTAACCATTATTGGTTTGACCTGAATCGCGATTGGCTTGTTGCCCAACATCCGGAGTCGCAGGCGCGTGTCAAAAAATTCCATGCTTGGAAACCCAACGTACTGACCGATCATCATGAAATGGGTACTAATGCAACGTTCTTCTTTCAACCGGGCGTGCCTTCCAGAATGCACCCGCTCACACCTGAAAAAAACCTAGAGTTAACCAAAAAAATTGGCGCTTTTCATGCCAAGGCTTTGGATGAAATTGGATCGCTCTACTACACCCAAGAAGGGTATGATGATTTCTATTATGGCAAAGGCTCTACGTTCCCTGACGTGCAAGGAGCCATTGGAATTTTATTCGAACAAGCCAGTTCGCGCGGTCATGCACAAGAAAGTGTCAATGGCGTATTGCGATTTCCTTTTACTATCCGCAACCAGTTTACAACAGCACTCAGCACATTAAAGGCAGTGAATGAAATGCGCGTAGAGTTATTAGAGTATCAACGTGAGTTTTATTCAAACGCTTCCGCGGAAGCAGTAAAAGATCCTGTAAAAGCTATTGTGGTGAATTCACCGAAGGATAAAATGAAACTTTTTCACTTTGGAGAAATGCTGGCTCGCCAACAAATCGCATTTTATAAACCAGCGGTAAATCAAACGCTGGCAGGAAAAAATGTTGACACTGAAACAGGGTATGTCATTCCTTTGAATCAACCTCAATACCGTTTGATCAAATCGATGTTTGAAAAGCGATCGCAGTTTAAGGATAGTCTTTTTTATGACATTTCCAGTTGGACTTTGCCACTTGCCTTCGGCATGGATTATGAAGAACAAAAAGTAATGCCTGCAATGGGTGAGCGAGTGACAGATCTTAAATCTCCGGAAGGAAAAATCATTGGCAAGGGAGATTACGCCTACGTGATTGAGCCATTTGGCTATTATGTTCCACGAGCCACCTATCGTTTGCTCAGTAAAAATGTGCGTGTAAAAGTGGCCACTGAAAATTTCTATGCGGATGGGAAAAAGTTTGAACGAGGCAGCTTACTTATTTCGGTAGACCATCAGGAAAGGCTACCCGATCAATTACAATTGTACATGAAAGAAATTGCTGAGAAAGATGGATTGGATGTGTATGCCCTTGCAACAGGCTTAGATTTTAAAGGTGTATCCTTAGGTAGTCCCTCTTTCTTGTCCTTGAAGAAACCCGAAATTGCCATGTTGGTTGAAAGTGGCATCTCTCCTACCGATGCAGGAGAAATCTGGCACGTACTCGATACGCGCTATGAAATTCCGGTGACGCTGCTACCCATCAATGTGTTCAACACTACGAATATCAATCGCTACAATACCTTGATCATTCCCGAGGGGAACTATAATGCCATAAGCGAAAGCGCCAAAGAAAAACTAAAAACCTGGACGCAAAATGGTGGCCTTGTAATTGGGTTTGAAAGTGCAATCAACTGGTTTCAATCTACGGGGCTCGGCAAATTCGAAGTAAAGAAAGATGACGATAGTAGGAAAGATCAAAAACCAAAACCCTATGCTGACATTGATGAAAATCGGGGAGCACAAGAAACAAGCGGAGCTATTTTTGAGGCCGATGCTGACTTAACCAATCCACTGCTGTACGGATTTAGTTCTTCTAAAATTGCGTTGTTCAAACCCAACAACATCTTCTTAAGCAAAGCAAATGGTGCATATGCTAATCCGCTTACATTTGGCACTAATCCCCTTCTGAGTGGGTACATTTCCAAACCGAATTATGCTCGCCTCAAAAATTCTTCCAGCTTAGGAATTGCTGCCCTAGGCAGAGGCCGAGTGATTGGATTTACCGAAAATTTATCGTTCCGTGCTTTTTGGTATGGCACCAACAAAATCATGATGAACGCCATCTTCTTCGGTCCATTGCTTAGTAGCGAAGCATCTCGATAATAAAGAACTGACTTAGAATTAAGGTTGGGAAGTCAGGCTTGATGAAGCCTGACTTTCTTTTTGCGAAAACATATTATTTCAATGCACCTGCCCATTGAGCAATTGCTTTGGATTGATCCGGTGTCAACTTGGTTTCTGGATGCATCCACAGATAACTTTCCATCGGCATCCAGCCATTAGCTGCTGCATCTTCGATTTCTTCAAACTTGTGCTTGGCTTTTTTCTCAGCATAGGTTCCATATTCTGAAAAATTGAGATGGCGCTTTCCATCGGTGATATGACTTTGCAGCCACCAACCGATGGGTTGAATATTGGCATACCACGGGTAATTGGTTTTGTTACTATGGCAATCGTAACATGATTGTTGCAAAACAGTATGAACTTCGGCAGGCACTTGATAGGCTTTCGAAATGTCATTGGGACCAATAGCTTCACCGGTGTTTCGTGCAGGTCGGATCACTTGAATGGCAACAAGGATAAGCGCAATTGCCAACAGAATTTTGTTTCTTTTTGTCATGAGCTGAATGATTGAATCAGTAATTAACCTAAGAACGGTGAGTAATACAACACTAATTTTATTACTTTTGCCAAACGATCTGCCGGTGCTACGCAAATTTTTTCCGCTAGACAAAAATTATCTTCTCGAAGAGGCTCAGCTTGCCTTACAAGATAAATTGCTCTTTTACCTTTTTGATCGGGTGAAAGAGGCCTACGAATGCCAACGAAATCCACTGGGTTTAAAGGATGCTTTCACATTAAAAATTCAGAATTACAAACTTCTCCATCTTCAGCCTTTAGAAGTTTTCTATCAAAATGTAGCGGGAGTTTATCGCTACAAATGGGGCGATAGTCAACTGGAATTTGTTTGGGATGGTCGCGATCATTCTGAAAAATACCAAGAAGACTGGACGCAGTTCTTTAAAGAATCCGTTCTTCGGTTCTGTCAGCAAGAATTGTTTGTACAAGCTGTTTTGGATGTGACTGTCTTTTTACCCGCACGTCTGGATGAAAAGTTATTGACCCTAGCTGAAAACCGGATGAATACTTTCATGTTACAACACTTTGAAGTGAAAATGCATAAGAGCAAAGGGCTTGTGCATTTGCGGACCGCTTGATCCGGTTCTATCGATTGAACGACTCAAAAAACTAAATCCTAGGTCGCTTTATTCAGGCTTAAAAACCTATATTTGGGTTATAACCGCCTGTTCCCTATGAGAAAATTATTTGTGATCTTCAGCATTGTTACCAGTGCCCTGTTAATTGCTTGGTCATTTTATTGGATCGATGCCCTGTTCGGGTTTTTATTGGTTGGCCCTATCATTTATATGGGCATTATCGATATGATCCAAGTAAGACAATCCATCAGACGTAATTTTCCGGTTTTGGGCAGATTGCGGTATGTGTTTGAAGATTTGAGACCTAAAATTCAGCAATATTTTGTCGAATCTGATACAGATGGCTCGCCCATCAACCGTAACGAGCGCTCGGTCATTTATCAGCGTGCTAAAAAACAAATCGATACGATTCCCTTTGGCACGCAATTGAATGTGTATGCGGAAGGATATGAGTGGATGACGCATTCTATTTCGCCCAAAGATTTTCATAAAATGGATCACAATCCACGCGTTCGCTTTGGGGGCAAAGAATGTACACAGCCTTATGATATGAGTGTGCTAAATGTATCCGCTATGAGCTTCGGTTCGCTCAGTAAAAATGCAGTGTTGGCATTGAATGGTGGCGCAAAAATGGGTGGCTTTGCACATAACACGGGCGAAGGTGGATTGAGTCCCTATCATCTGGAACCCGGTGGAGATGTTATCTGGCAAATTGGTACCGGCTACTTTGGCGCCCGTACCGAAGATGGAAATTTTTCGGGAGATGCATTTCAAAAAAATGCAACGAAGCCGAATGTGAAAATGATTGAAATCAAGTTATCGCAAGGCGCCAAGCCCGGGCACGGAGGTATTTTACCAGCAGCAAAAAATACACCTGAGATAGCGGCCATTCGCTTAGTAAAACCGGGCACAACTGTTTTCTCTCCGCCCTATCACAGCGCCTTCAGTACGCCAACCGAATTAGTTCTATTTATAAAAAAATTAAGAGAACTTTCTGGTGGTAAACCAGTCGGCTTTAAATTATGTGTGGGTCGCAAGAGTGAATTCTTATCCATCTGCAAAGCCATGGTAAAACTGAAAACCTACCCCGATTTTATTACCGTTGATGGTGGCGAAGGTGGAACAGGTGCGGCACCTCCTGAGTTTACCAATTTTGTAGGAATGCCTTTGCTGGATGCGCTCGCCTTTGTGGATAATGCACTGCGTGGCTTTGGCATTCGCAACGAAATAAAAATCATCGCTTCCGGTAAAATTCTTACCGGCTTTCATATTGTTCGGGCCATGGCACTGGGAGCCGATACATGCAACACAGCACGAGCTATGATGATGGCCCTTGGTTGTATCCAAGCATTAGAATGTAACAAGAACACATGCCC
>JAJTHV010000254.1 GCA_021300095.1 Flammeovirgaceae bacterium
AATAACGCAACGTGCAACCGCTGCGAAGAACGCATCGTTCCACTCATATGGCGGTTGGTCCGTTTCGTCTTCATCGTCTAGGTCCGCTCCATTCGCGAGGGCCGTCCAAGGCATGTAGGCTTTCACGATCTCAATGAGCCAAGGGCGCGTGTCATCTCTGGGAAGTTCGCGCACTTGGCGCAACCAAAGAGCCGCAGCCTGATGACTTACATTGTCCGCGCCGATTCAATATTGACCACCTGTGCCGATTGAATTTTGACCAGGGGCTTGCGCTGAGTTTTTGATGCTCAGCTGTGGATAACTATAGATGTCTGCTGGTTCTCTTGACTCCTCAGGCTTGGCTGGTTCGGATGGAGTGACCGCCATCGGCAAGCTGCGCAGGACGTAGTCCGTAGCGGCTTGCCGATGGTGCGCCACGGGCTACTCTGGCACCACCGCAGCGGCGGCTGCCGCGCCGCTTGATACCGCAGCCTTGCGGGTCTGCTCCCGTGATTTGATGCGCCCCTTGGCTTCCTTGGAGCTGTGCCGGAAGCGGTACGACTCGTTGCCGGTCTCCACGATGTGGCAGTGGTGCGTCAACCTGTCCAACAAGGCGGTCGTCATCTTGGCATCGCCAAACACGCTGGACCATTCGGCAAACGTGAGGTTGGTGGTGATCAGCACGCTGGTGTGCTCGTAGAGCTTGCTCAGCAGATGGAACAGCAAGGCTCCACCAGCCTGGCTGAACGGCAGGTATCCCAACTCGTCCAAGATGACCAGGTCCATGCGACTGAGGCTCATCGCGATGCGCCCAGCCTTGCCCTGTACCTTCTCCTGCTCCAGCGCGTTGACCAGATCGACCGTGGAATAGAACCGCACACGTTTGGCGTGGTGCGCCAAGCCAGAGATCCCCAGTGCGGTGGCCAAGTGCGTCTTGCCCGTGCCCGGCCCGCCAATCAGTACGACGTTCTGCGCATCGTCAGTAAACGACAGATCCGCCAGTTTCATGATCAGCGCCTTGTCCACCTGCGATGCGTCGAAGTCAAAGCCAGCGATGTCACGGTGTACAGGGAATCGGGCAGCCTTCATCTGATGGGCAATGGAGCGCATGCCACGATCCACGTCCTCGGCCTGCAGCAGATGTTCGATCAACCAGCGCGACGATTCGATCGACGCGCCACCGCCTTGCTCGGCCAGATCAACCCAGGCACTGGCCATGCCGTGCAGACGCAGCGCCTTAAGTTCAGCCTGAACGTCACGCAGGCCATCGAGTTTGGACTCACGCATGGATCACCTCCTGGCCATCCCGCCCGCTCGGACGCAGCCGGTCGTAGCGCGCTGTATCGGCTTTGGGCACCAGCGTGAGCTGCAAGGCCGTCTCGGCCTGCTCCGGTGCCTGTGGCGCATTGAGCCGCCCCAGCACGTTGCGAACGTGCTCCACGCTGATGCTGCCGTTGGGCGTAGCGCCCTCCAACACCAACTCCACTGCCACCAGCACCGATTCAAGTCCACTCTGTGGCACTACCGCCAACACGTCTGCCATGACACGGTCGCCACCGGCATGACGCAGCAACGATTGGCGCAAGCGCAGCAGCGCCGGTGGCATGTCCAGGAACGGCGTGCCGTTTCTCAATGCCCCCGGCTTGCGTTGCACCAAGTCGATGTAGTGCTGCCAGTCATAAGCGGTCTGCCGCCGGCTGGGCAGCCGGGCGTGGCTGGCCACCAACGCATCCCCCGCAGCCACATCGACCCGGTTGGGGTACAGCCGCGTGCTGACCATCTGCCCGGCCCATTCGCACGGCACCGAGTAGCGGTTGCGTGCCACCGCCACCAGACAGGTGCTGCTGACCCGTGCCAGCCTCTCCACGTAGCCATCGAACGGCTCGGGCATCGACATCAGGTGCTCGCGCTCGAGCTCCAGCATCTCGGCCACCGTGAACTGCTGGTGTTCAGCGTGCTGTGTATCAGCCCACACCGAGCGGCAACGCTCACCCAACCACGCATTGAGCTCGGCAAACGAGCCGAAGCGCCGCGTTCCAGCCTCGATCCAGATGCGGGTACGGCTGTCCTGCACGTTCTTCTCCACCACCCCCTTCTCCCAGCCAGAGGCAACGTTGCAGAAGTCCGGATCAAACAGGTAATGGCTCGCCATCGCCGCAAAGCGGGCGTTGACGATGCGCCCCTTGCCCTTCTTGACCTTGTCCACGGCCGTCTTCATGTTGTCGTAGATGCCCCGCCGCGCCACGCCCCCCAGCGCCTGGAAGCTGCGGGTGTGGGCATCGAACAGCATCTCGTGCCCTTGGCTTGGGTAGGCCACCAGCCAGAACGCCCGGCTGGCGCACAGCTTCAGATGCGACACCTGCATGTGGTGGTACACCCCACCCACCACCAGACCCTCTTCGCTCCAGTCGAACTGGAAGGCCTCCCCAAGCTCAAAGCTCAAAGGCACAAATGCCCTGGCTGGATCCTTGCTCGACTGGTTGCGCCACGCGCGTATGAAGTCGGTCACCCCGCTGTAGCCACCTTGGTAGCCCTGGGCCTGTATCTGCCTGAATAACGCCCGGCCATTGCGCCGCGCATGCTTGGGGCGGTGCGAGTCCGTCTTCAGACACTGCTCCAGTGTCGGCTTGTACGCAGTGAGCTTGCCCGGCAGGCTGCTCCTGCGGTACTTCGGCTCAACGTCGCCCGCCTCCTTGAGCCACTTTTTGATCGTGTTGCGAGACAGCCTTGTCTTCTTCGCAATCTCGCTGATCGAGAGCTTGTCGCGCATCCTCATGCGCCTGACCTTGCCAATCATGTCCATGGTGATCACCCGTTTGTCCCCTGCTGAATCTTTCAGCAGGTCATGGGAACACCCTGGTCAATTCTGAATCGGCACTTCCCCGTTTAGATGGTCAGTTTTCGGTCGGCGTCAACAGCCTAGGCAGCAGACTCGGTTCAAATCCGCGGCTGCACTTCAAAAGCC
>JAJTHV010000122.1 GCA_021300095.1 Flammeovirgaceae bacterium
ACGCCTCTATAGCAGAAGCCATCGTGTTAGCAGTATACATGCCACCACACGCCCCTGCACCGGGACAAGAATTTTGTATGATGCCTTTATAATCTTCCTCTGAAAGTTTGCCTTGCATTTTTTCGCCAAGTGCTTCAAATGAAGAAATGATATTTAATTCCTTCCCTTTATAGTGCCCTCCGGCAATCGTACCACCATAAACCATGATAGACGGGCGATTTAATCTACCCATGGCCATAACTGAACCCGGCATATTTTTATCGCAACCCACAACAGCAATCACTCCATCGTAATGTTGCGCCCCACAAACGGTCTCAATAGAATCTGCAATTACTTCCCGGCTAACTAAGGAATAGCGCATACCCTCAGTGCCGTTTGCAATGCCGTCACTTACGCCAATGGTATGAAAGATCAAGCCCACCAGATCCTGCGCCCACACGGCAGTTTTTACTTCCTGTGCCAGGGCATTCAAATGCATATTGCAAGTGTTGCCATCATAGCCTGTGCTTACAATTCCTACTTGCGCTTTCTTTAAATCTTGTTCCGTCAGGCCAATTCCATACAACATGGCCTGCGATGCAGGCAAGGTAGGATCTTGGGTGATGGTGCGGCTGTATTTATTTAACTCAGAATTCACTTACTTGAAAATTTTATAAGTTCTAAACTCGTTACTGGTTGCTAGTTTCTAGTCACAGGCAACCTGAACCTCTATACAATGACGTATGAATAACTCTTATCCAGCACAATATTCCTGTAGGTCTCTTGGATCAAAGCTCCCATGGAATCTTTCCACGCTTTGGCTACCGGCTGACGCTCGAATGATTCGATTGCTACAATCTCTTGCATGGTGCTGCAGAAGAATGCGCTATCGGCTTCAAATAATTCTTCAGGTCTGAAATATTTCTCTTCTACCGGCAACTCCAACTCACGACAAATTTCAAGCACCGTCTTACGGGTGATGCCCGGAAGAATGCTGGTAGCAGGTGGTGTATAAATCACACCCTCCTTTTCATAAAAGAAATTAGCACCTGGTCCCTCAGCAACATAGCCGCTTAAATCAAGCAGAAGTCCATCATCAAAGCCACGTCTCTTCGCTTCGGTAGTTGCTAAAATAGAATTCACATAAAGTCCGCATACTTTGGCCTCAACAGTTACGGCTTTTGGATTCGGACGTTGGTACGCTGAAATACAAATGCGCTTTGGCTTTAAGTTCGGATGTTGCTCGCACTCCCAAGCCGTGATCATGAGCGATACATCGGTGGGTGAAGTTAGCTCCATGTTGGGTCCACAAAAAACCAACGGGCGGATGTAAGCATTCGAAAGATTATTTTTCTCGATCACCTGATAGGTGAGTTGAATTAACTCATCTACGGTGTAATGAAAGGGTATGCCCATTAACTGGCAGCTTCGTTGAAGGCGCTCGTAATGTGCGCGTGGTTTAAAGATCTTTACACCATTCACCGTTTCGTACGATCGAATGCCCTCAAACACGCCATAACCGTAGTGCAATGTTTGGCCGAACAAATTCATTTTCGCTTCGCTGGCTTTCACAAAGTTTCCATCGAGGAAAAGCACTGTGTCATCATTAAAATATTCGATCATATTAGAACAATCGTTAGTTTGTTGTAGTAGCTATAAAATAAAACCGTCCCGCTTGTGGGCGGGACGGTTTCTAATTTCTTTTACAAAATCGTCACAGCCCCGGTTTTCGGAGAATGCTGACAATAATGAGCACAATCAAATTCTGAAGCAGGCTTCCCTGAGTCAGATTTTCAACAGATAAAAAAGTGGTACTCTTCATTTGTTTTTCTTGTACTTGTGCAAGATGGCGAAATTTTATGATGTCAATCAACCAAACCCCTAGAAAAAGTTTTGATTTGGGAGATAACGAATGTTAGGTAGAGGTTAATCTTTCGAACGTAGGAAATGGATACTCAGCAATAAAATCCAGACCGTCCAAAAGGTATTGGCTATAAAATTGAGTACACCGAAAAGTGGTGCTGCCGTGCCACCGAATTGTTCTATGGTAGGGGCTATCAAAAGAAAACCAATGAGTTGGCCTGTCACTTGCAGCCATCTACCCAGCTCTATCACTTTCGTCAAAGCGATAGTCCAACAGCCCATCGCGATAAAACCCAAATGTTCACCGATGGTCATACCTGCATAATGATTGAGCGTTTCATAAATCAACTCAATCATGGGCTTGATTGAATCCGAAGTGTTTTTGTCGAAGTAGGCATCTGAAAGAAATGGGACTACTAAAATCCATCGACATAAACCAATCACCTGGAAAATAGCTGTAGCGATACCCGAGAATTGAAAGAGACCGATCCAAAGTTGATCATTAGGAAAGGATTGTACTCTTGTCTTTATCAACGCGGTAATGGGTAAATACAAAATACTGGAAGCCATAAAAGCATAGTAAGCCGGTACTATGATGGCCTGATTCTGATGAAACAACTTCAACGCTACTGAAGCCGGTTGCCGAAGTATGTCGGGGAACTCAAAGTGCGAACCTAAAACAGCTATTGGGAAAAGTTGAGCAATCAATTCCACGATCAGCAAAATACCAATGAGGATATTGAGTTTCTTGTTCATACTCTAAAAAGTTAAAGTAGTATTAAAACCCAATTGGCCGGTTTGAAATGTTTGGCTGCCCATCGTATTGACCGTGCCGTTTCGCGAAGAGTTTTCAAATTCAACTTCAAAACTAATTGCACTGCGCTTGAGAGGAATTGTATAACCTGCCGCTAAGCCAACAGTAGATCCAATGGCATATTGATGCAAATAGTAATTGGTGGCTTCGTTTAATCGCTTTGCTGTAAACTGACCGAACCCTGCCGATAATCGCGTATATAAACCTTTATTGAAAGTCTTACTCAACAGATAGTACTTGGCAGAAACTTGTACACTATAAAAATTGAAGATGTAGCTATCAGTGTCATTCTCACCTTTTACCGAAGTACCAAATGTTCCTTTCACCCGAGTGCCAATTCCAAGGCCCTTCCAATTTTCAGGCGCTACATAGAAAGCGGTCATAATGTTAAAACCTGTGCCTGGCTTGAACGAGCCACCGAAAGTTTGAGCTAGTCGCTCTTTCGAATCTCCAAAGAAAAGTGTTTGGCCAAAGCCTAAACCAACTTCACCGAAGACACGAGATTTTGATTGCGTTTGTGCATGTGTTGTTATTGCGCCAATGGTGAGCAGCACGAAACAGATTGTTTTGATTTGTAACATTTTTATTGGGTTTAAAATATGTTACAAATGTGGAGGCAGCTATACCCCTAAAACGTTCACCCAAGTTACTAAATCACCTATTTTCGGAAATTCGTTTACGAATTCTGCTGAGCGATTGCGGTTGTATACCTAAAAAGGAAGCGATGTAGTGCTGTGATACGCGCTCAATTACTTTTGGTCGCTCTTTGATTAGCTTGAGATACCGTTCTTCGGGCGACAAGTTCAAAAGGTTTTCATTCTTTTTGCGCACACCCATGTACGCATTTTCTGCCATCAACCGGCCAAAGCGTTCAATCTTCGGATTGAGATCATAGAGTTTTTCAAGGTCTTGCTTTTGAATCAGCAAAAGTTCCGTTGGTTCAAGTGCATCTATATTTTGCTGCGATGGGTTTCCCGATAAAAAGCTTTCGTAATCAGTATACCAGCTGTTCTCAAAAAAAAATTGACCGGTGTGCTCTTCGCCCTCAACATTATAGAAATATCGCAGGCATCCTTTCAAAATGAAGGAGGTAAACTTACATACTTCTCCCTCTTTTAGTAAAAACTCTTTTCGCTTCAGTTTGCGATACGTACACGCTTGAAAAAAAGATTCTCCTTCTGATTTACTCAGACTTATAAATCGGGAAAGATTCTTTTCAAGTTGATCGTTCACCCACCAAATGTTTAAGATCCCAAATATTCTACAATTCCATCCCTTATAGCTGTAAAAGTTTTGATCAGCGATTCTTCATTCTCCTCCAGCAGTGTAACACGGAAGCCTTGCAGCTCCGAACAAAACGAAGAGATGGGAACAACGCAAACGCCTTTCGCGCCAAGCAAGTAATAAACAAAACGTTTGTCGTGAGGCATCTCCTGAGCCGTCCACTCTTCTACCAACGCTTTGATGCGAGCATCGGCAATTTCGATTTTCTGATGGGACTTTAAAGTGCCTTCCCTGAAAATGATGGTGTTATAAAACGCGCCAAAGGTTTCGTTGAACGTGAGTTGAGGTACCGTTTTAAAAATATCCGAAATGAGTTTGCTGCGTTTGCCGATGCGCTGGTTCGTTTCTTCACGATATGCTTTGAAGCGCGCGTCTCCCAAAATTTTTGGAATGGCCAACTGAGGAAGCTTCGTAGAACAAACCTCAATCATCTTTGCATTATCAATTGCCTGACAGAGACGATTGAAGTCAGCATCTTTACCGCGGTTGTAATATTCCATCCATCCACATCGTGCTCCAGGCCAAGGCAACTCCTTCGATATGCCCTTCATGGCAATGCCGGGCACATCTTCAATTACTTCCGCTAGTGAATAAGCGCGAGCACCATTGTAGGTGATGTTCAAATAAATTTCATCACAGATCAAAAACAAATTGAACTCGCGTGCGATGGCTACGATTCGTTTGAGTGTCTCCAACGGATACACCATGCCCGTAGGATTATCGGGATTGATGATCAAAATGCCCACGACATTCGGGTTGTACTTTACTTTATTATAGAGATCATCCAAGTCGGGATACCACTTGTTGTTCGGATCAAGCGTATAGGTGAGTGGCTCGTGACTGGCATGTGCTGCCTCCGCACTGGAGTGTGTAGAGTATGCGGGCGAAGGGCCGATGATACGCGAAGTAGGCGCTATGTATTGATACACTTTGGCAATGGCATCGCCCAAACCGTTGAAGAAACAGATATCATCCGGTGTAATTTGTGCCCCTTGGCGGGAATTGTTCTGTGCTGCCAGAAACTGTCGTGTTTCCAAAATTCCTTTGGAAGGACAATAACTGTACGTATCGTTTTGTAAAGATAGATCCGCTATAATTTGTTTGATCCAAGCGGGAATCTGATGATTCTTCTGAATAGGATCACCGATGTTTTCCCAATGAATGGGAAGGCCCAGATTTTTAATTTGCTCGGCTTTCTTAACGATCTCGCGGATTTCGTAGCTTAGTTCGTTCGCTCCTTCACTCAATAATTGTTGACGCATTCGCTTTCGTAATTAATAATAATCTTCGAAAGTAGAATTAGTTGAGTAGATAGCAAAGAATGTAAATCATCTATTTTGTCGATAGGCGCGAATATTGTTTACAAAAATTACTAGTATCTTTAATTGTCAACGAAATCAGAACGAGTATGAAGTTACAAGTAGTAGAGGATCATAAAGGTAATCAAACTGGGGTATTCGTGCCTATGGAGGATTGGACATTGATCAAGCGAAACTACCCAGACATTTAAGAACTTGATCTTGAGTTACCAACTTGGGAAAAAGAATTAATAGACCAACGACTAAAAGCAATCACCGAAGATCCTTCACGTTTACGCCCCATCAATGAATTGTTGGATGAACTGAATTGATTTCTTTCACGCTACCCGATCACTCACTGCTTCCGACATCGCTTTATCCCCTCGCTTATTAATCATCGGCAGTTTGTCCATCCAGCTTACGTCAATCACATACACGCCAAATTCTTCCATTACTTTTCCTTTCAGGCTGTAAAAGCCGCGGCCCCGAAAAGGAAACTCTCGTGCGGATTGTGGAAAGTGTACCGTGTCAAACACATCGCCATGCACATCATAAAATGTGCCAAAGGCCATGTACTCCTTGGTGCGCATGGTGCTGGCATCTTTGGTGGTGATGATGTACCCAACGATGTTAACGCTTTTTCCTTTATACTGGCGCAGTTCAGTTGCACGCACATTGCCATACTCTTTGCTGGCCAGCAAGTCAAATGGATTGCACAGCGGAAAACCCAACAACTCAATTTCATCAAAGGCATCTTCAAATGCGTTGCGCTGCAAAGCAGGCAGTGGGTATTCACTTGGTTCTGTATCAAACAAATCGATCGTGGTAGTGGGCTTTGCCTTTAAATTTCCAAAGTACAACATACTCTCCCATAACAATTGTTGTTTCGTTTTTCCGGTAAACCGAAATGATCCCAGCCGAATTAAAATACGAAGTTGCTCTAAGCCTATCGTTGGGTTGCGCTTCAAAAAATTCTCAACACTTTTATAGTCTCCTTTTTTTTGCCTCTCCTGCGGAATGGCTTGTCCCAATTTTGCTTCCAAACTTTTGATGTGAATAAAGCCAATATAAATTTCATCTCCTTCAATGGTGGTGAGGTACTCGCTGTGGTTGACACACGGAGCCTGAATCTTTCCTCCGTTCATGCGCGCTTCGTGAAAATAAAACTCAGTGCGATAGAAGCCTCCGAAATTATTAATCACACCCACCATAAACTCCAACGGGTAGTGCGCCTTCAGGTACAAACTTTGATAACTTTCTACTGCATAGCTGGCCGAGTGGCCTTTGGCAAATGAGTAGCCGGCAAAACTCTCGATCTCAAACCACACGCGCTCGGTAA
>JAJTHV010000295.1 GCA_021300095.1 Flammeovirgaceae bacterium
CTGAAAATTTTCACCTATTGGTATTATTGACTCGTAATTGCCTTTTCAAAAAGAACTCTCCTTTATCGACCATCACTTTTTAAAGTTTATTGTGCACACCTAAAGAGTATACGAAATAGAATCATGCTTACTCTTTTTTCTTCATTCGTTTTCTTCCTTTTTTTTCCTCTCCATACGTTCTTTGACAAATTCCAAGAACTGGGGAGAATTGAAGAATTTTTCTGCAGATGTTCTTTTTTTGACCATCAATTGGTTTTTTGAGAAAGCTTCGGATAATTCCTTTTTTTCCTTGTCACTTAATTCGTCAATTCTCATATCTCCGATACAAATAATTAACTGAAACTTATTAACTCTCAACCAGAAAATTACTCTTTCAATTTACAAAAAACTCAACATTTATTTGCACCAGTCAAGTCTAAAGCATATTCTGCTTCAATGAGGCAAAACGATTAATTGAATAAGATAATAGGGAATGATTCTAAAATTTTGTCAAATTGAAAACTTAATTGGTCTTCCACTTTTATAACTTAAGCGATCCTTAGAATGCTATAATAATGCAGTCAATCATAGGAATAATTAACTTATTATCAGATACTTATAATTTAACTTTGCATTTTAATTTACTTAGCATTATGAGCCACCACCACTCCGCTGGCCAATTCTTCCAGTGCCAGTTTGTAAATGATTTTAGGGTCGGCAACCGTGCCGGCTACACCGCCTTCGCTTATTCTTTTCTTTTTTGTGACTCGATGGGCGCGATTCAGTAACAATACCCAAAACTCTTCGTGTGGCAAATCCATCAAGTCGCCTTTCAGTTGATCGAATGCGTCTTTGGAAGTGGTAATCTTAGGTTTCTCTTCGCTATCGCTCTCTTTTCGTCTACGACCTAATTCCAAAGCAGCTACAATGGTGATGGCTTTTGCTTCGCCAATGCCTTTTACTTTCATCAGCTCTTTGACCGATAACTTGGCAAGCAGATTGATGTTGTTATTGCCTTGGAGCAATACTTTTTTGGAAACTTCTACGGCACTAAGATTGGCAGTACCTGAGCCGATCAGGATGGCGATTAGCTCGGCATCGGAAAGTGCGTTGGTACCTTTTAATAGGAGTTTTTCTCGAGGTCGATCCTCGGGGTTCCAATCCCTGATGTTGAGCGGTTTGCTGTCTTCGATTTTCATAAATAGTTCTATGAAATCGGAAAGCCCGGGGAATGGAATTCCTTTCGCGCAAGGTATGTATTTTTATGGCATCTCTAAAAGTCACAGAACGAATAAGCTCGTGCTGATCGTCAGTTTCAACTATGGAATGAATTTAGTGAATCGCTTTTATACAAATCGTAAGGTATAAAAAAACCCTCCTCACTCCATTTTTAAACTTGGAATGAGGAGGGAATAAAAAAAATAGGGTAGGGAAATTACGCTAATGCGTTTACACGCTTCGCAAGCTTGCTTTTTTGGTTAGCAGCCTTTTTCCAATGGATTACGTTCTTCTTTGCCAATTTATCGATCATGCCACTCACTTCTTTCAAAAGAGCTTGTGCTTCATCTTTTGTGGTGGTAGAAGTCAATTTCTTGATTTGAGTGCGGGTAGTTTTCGCCTGGTAGCGGTTTCTTACTCGCTTAGTCTCGTTTGCTCTAACTCTCTTTTGCGCTGATTTGTGATTTGCCATAAGTGCTTTTCTAAAAGGACTGCAAAAATAAGGGCAATAACCTGATTTGCAAGGCCTATTCTATCATTTCTTTTGAATCTGCCCCTCAAACAGCAGCCAGGTGTTGGGATCCAGCTTTACTTCGATGGGCTCAAAATCGGCTTTTAGGGTTATTTTACTGGATTTTGAGTCGATTTGAACCGTTTCTGTTTTTTTCAAGCCATCTTTTCCGATCCACTCCACATCCAACGGAAAACTGAAAAAGGGCTCTTTCTGAGTCTGATTGATTTCAAAATTAAGCTCTTTTTTAGCCGGATTGTAGCGCCAGTTGCCGGAAAGGCGTGGGTGACCACCCCGAAACAGCCACTGATCAAAAAATGGCTTCAGGTTTTGACCTGTCACTTCTTCCATCACTCCACGAAAATCATCGGTTAGCACATTGCTTTTTTGGTAACGTGCATAGTAGGTCTGAATTCCTTTCCAGAAAAGTGCATCACCTACTTTGTGCCGCAGCATGTGTAACACCCAGCCTGCCTTTTGGTAGGTGTTGGTGCTCAATACTTTGTTAATGTCGGTCAGGGTGGTATCTACAATTGGAGCCGGGTTTTTAGCATAATACTTGATCACTTGCTCGCGGTCTGCTATCTGCTCTTTCACCAATTGATCATGGCCATAGGCATGCTCTAAATACAGGCTGGCAAAATAAGTAGCAAATCCTTCGCTGAGCCACACATGGTGCCAGTCGTTTTCTGAAGCGGAATTGCCAAACCATTGGTGTGCTTCTTCATGGGCAATCAGGCTCACATGGTCGCCTTTGCCATTCACCGAATTTTCGAAATAGAAAATGGCGCCTGCATTTTCCAGTCCACCCCAGCGTGTTTTGGATTGCACGTTGGCTAATTTTTTAAACGGATACGGACCAATGTGCCGATGGAAAAAATCGAGCACTTGAACTGCCGGAGCGTAGTCACTAAATCCGTCTGCTTTGTTTTGTGGATACACCCAGCTCTCCACGGCAATACCATCCACTACTCCGGCTCGTTGCACGGCAAAGCGGGCGATGCCCACCACCATCACCTTTACGGGGATTGCGGCTTCTTCTTCATAACGTGTCAGTTTTTGTTTCGCGTTCAAAAAAGTTTCTTCCGTTTGGATACCGTTCGCAACTACGGAGTAATGATGCGGAGCGATGACCACAAACGTAACGCGTGCCTTGTCGCTTGGGTGATCGATTACCGGCAGCCAGTGATGTCCACGGTCCGGCCAGTTGTCGCCAAAGAAACCACGATCGCCAAATTTATTTTTACCAATGATAAATCCGTCAAGCGGAATGCCCGCATAAGTGATTTCGAAAGTAAGTTGTTCATTTACACTTGAAGCGGTCACCAACTGAATGTTGAGTTTGTCATTTTGATGGCGGAAGGACAGGGATTTTCCGTTGAGGGTTACCGCGGATACGGTCATTCCCAACCCTTGTGCATTTTTATTTGCCAGATCTAAATCGAAAGAGGTGATGGTTTTTTTGAAACGAATGGTAACGTTCGCAACTACGGAGTAATGATGCGGAGCGATGACCACAAACGTAAC
>JAJTHV010000406.1 GCA_021300095.1 Flammeovirgaceae bacterium
ATCGTCAGTCTGTTTTCCTATTTCCGGAAACTCTTTAATGGTAATTATTGCATTTTTAAAGAGGAGATTCAACTTCTTACTGTACGCATTCGATTTATTTCGTTTGCGCCAATAGGCTAAAATCGTTTTTCGGTCCTCTTGCGCACGAAGAGTCCAGATTACTGGTTTAGCCATTCATCGATCTCTTTGTTCGCTAAATCATCTGCCAAAAATCGGCCGCCTTTTATTTGGTCGCGCGCCTCAGCAATTGCATTCCTCTGGTTGATGGACAATTTATACTCATCATCATCCTCGATTCCTAAGTCAAGAAGGCGATAAGCCTCTTCCAAAAGTTCATTACTCTCTGTCGTTTGAATTTTGTCAATCAAACGTTTTCTTAATTCAATGGTTGACATACTGTGTTAATTCAATTACAATTTACATTTTTTTATGATATGTCAGATACTTTGAATTCATGCAGATTTTACCAAGGTCTCAGACAGTGCCCTAACAACTCACTAAGCCTTAGGACATGCACACCTATTAACCTAATTGAGAATAATTAGGCACATCCCAAAACAATTGTCTAACCATTTTAATTTCCTCTTTGCCATCGACAAACACCGCGTTTGAAAGAATAAAAAAGTAGCTGATATCTTGATCTAATAAGTTAATATGATAAGCTCTTTCGTAAATAAAATCAATCGTTGCTCTTGTTGCCTTTAACTTTTTTATTGGCTTTGTAGCGTCTACAGTAAATACATCGCTACAGATATTATACATATGTGCTTGTCCTTTTTCAAATACCCAAAGCTCGATTTCAACTACTTCATTGTTACCAACCACCTCTATTCGTTCGCTCGATTCAAGATTCTCGTTGAACTTTATTTTTAGAACAGATGAGCTATCTACCTGCTTATAAA
The DNA here is from genome assembly GCA_021300095.1 of Flammeovirgaceae bacterium. Lineage (GTDB taxonomy): Bacteria > Bacteroidota > Bacteroidia > Cytophagales > Cyclobacteriaceae > ELB16-189. Next base: position 903 of record JAJTHV010000406.1, read on the forward strand.
ATTCATTAAAGCAACCGATTCCCTGCCACACGTAAGCGGTATCAATATCGGGGTGATTCTTGATAAACGATTTTAAATCCGGCTCACCTAACTCAATAGAACTTAACATTTCCGACTTCTGTGGCTTTATACAAGCTGACAATAGTAAAATAAGAATTAGAATCTGTTTCATTTGCTGCCTATCTTAAATAAGTCGAAGGATTGAAACGCCTAAAATTATTACTGTGCTGATTATCTAATTTCTCACTCCCCCGGTTCCGTCAGGTTATCTACATACGTCTTCAACTCCAATGCTCTTTGTTTGGTCAGCTCCATTTGACGGTCGGCCAACACCACTCGCCACATCGTGCCTTGCATATTTACATACATCGTTCGGGCAAACTCAATTTCCTTATCGCGATAGGCGATCCAATTGCGCTGGGCTACTTTTAGTTTCTCCTTCTCGTCCGCAGATAGTTTACCAATCAGCAAGCTGTAATTCTTATTCAATTCTTGGTCCCACTGTTCCTGTGCACGTTTGGTGCATTCGATCATGCCGGCTGTAGTTTGGTTTTTCTCCACATCTAAACATGCTTTTAACTGCTGATCGATGGACTCTTTTTTCTTTTCTTGTCCGCATGCTTGTAAGACCAACATGAATGAAAGAGAAAGGAAGGCGATGTATTTCATGGGAATTTTTAATGGAAGTTGTTCATGTAAAGTTGGCTGAAAGATCTCCTATATTCAAACGCTTACTCGCCCAGATACGGATCTTTGATCTTCTTAGCTTGATAACGGATTTCTGAAAACTTGACTTCACACCGCGTGCCGGTGGGCGATTGGGCAAGAAAGCCTACTTTCAAGGGTGACTTAACATCAAACTGAAGATGTCGTACCAAAAACCAATTTGTTCCATTGGTAGAATAATACAATGTGATCACGTTATCCGCCTTCGCGATTTTGTAATACACTTTGTTGGTTGTTAGCTCCACCGAATTACAGTCATCCGAAATATTTTTAGTGACCACGCTTACCACGCGCTTTGCACCGGTGTAATCTTTCTCATAACAAAATTTAATCCAGTGCAAACTATCGGCCTTGATCACCAGCGCACCGCCATCCCACTTGTTGGTAAACGAATGCTCGATGGCTGCGGACAGCACAAAATTTTCATCGGGCTTAAACAATAGCTTGGGTGCATTATCGGTGTTGTACGTTACGTTCGGGTCTCTGAACATGTCTGTCTTTTCTCCCGCTACCATCACTAACTCGTCTTGCTTCAGCGAATGACTGAGAGGTTTTATTTCCCATTGCAGCGCATGAGGAATAGTAGATAGGTTAAGCTTATCGCTTTGCGCCCAGAGTGCCGAAAACAAAAACAATAAAATGAAAGAGGTAATAATCTTCTTCATAGAATAGTCAGTTTATGAATTGTAATTTATGAAATAGTCGCAAGTTGAAAAAGGATGAGGTACAAGATTCATCTCCGCTTAATCACTGCCAACGAATGATTCGGATCAACCACAGCTTGATAAACACTAAACTCGTTGGGTATTTGCATCATCACCGATTGCAGGAAACGCTTGCCCCATCAATTATCCTTCAGCTCATGATGGGTCTCTGACTTGGTTGCCGATTTTCGGAATAGCTCATAGTAAAAACCGATGACCAGAAAGTCGCGCCCTGTTTCATCATTAATTTTATAATCGAACTGATGCAAATACCCAACTTGCCAAGTGGTTGCTTTGGAGGTTTTATAATTGAATGCAAATAACAACCGGTTTCTTTCAAAGTAGGGCTCTTTGTCCGTAAAAAACAGTTCATTACTCGCACTCAGTTGAAATGGTTTGTATCCATCTTGTTCTTTTCCAAATGCGTGCGAAACACCTAGCCTATAGCGAAAACGAGTCCGATACCCATTGCTCGTCCACCGCAATTCGGTTCGATAGCGTTGTTCTACTTTTATCTTACCGACTGATTGAAACAACGTAATCTGTGGCCACAACCTGAACTCATCATTGTTTTTTGGCAACTTAAAATTTCCATCTTCCTTGTAGGTTTGGTAACTACCTGCACCCAATGTCAGTTGTGCATGGCTGTGAAATTTGTAGTTAAACCCGCCTTTGTATTCGTAATAGTGAAAGTTGTCGTAGAACTTCAGCGACCGCAATTGGGCTTCTCCAAAGAAGCTCCATTTTTCATTATAGCCGTATTTCAAATTCAGAATATTCCAACTGCCGAGATCAGGAGACTGCGCAGAAACAGAAGTTAAGGCTAACAATAAAGCAGCCGCAAGATAGAAGATTCTCATTTAAGACTTGGTTTCCTTTTTAGTATCTAAGACAGAAAATGATCTTTCGAAAAAATGTGAATTCGGTATGGTGATTACTTCATCTTTTGGTGTTTTAATGTGGACAAAGAAGTAATTCATTTCCGTTACTTCTCCTTCGTATTGGTAGTCTTTGTGCAACACTTTTATATAGTCCCCCAACTTTATCGGATGATTAAAGAAAATCAGAATGCTCGAAGTGATATTAGAAAGCAAAGACCATTGTGCAAAGAAGGCAATGCCCAAGGCCGTTAAAATGGTGCTGGCAAATAAGGCTATTTCATCTTGCTTAAAGCCCCAAATGCCGGTGAGCAGTATGATGGCCGTGATGGTGGTAAATAACTGGATTGCCCGGATCGCCATTTTTCTGCGCCCTCTTTCAAAATGCGTCTTCTTGAGCACCTTATTGATGACGGATTTGACTATGAAATAGGCAATAACGTACGCCCCAACTACTACCAGTGATTCAATGATTTGAATGTTGACGGCTTTCATGGTCTATAATCTAAATAATAAGGATAGCTTATCGCTATCATCGCTAAAAATTAAACTCACAAATATCCTTATCTAATTTAATCCTTTCTAAACAAGGAGCAATTAACTCTGATACTCTCGAAGTTCGAATGAGGGTATACCAATATACTGTTCCTATCTCGTTCTTACGAGATGAATCCCACTCGTATTCCGTTCCATTCTCGTCAATTATAATTGACTTACCTTCCACAATATCCTGCCATTCTACCCTTTGAGTTAAGTCACTAATACTTTCGTAAACTATTACTTGATGTTCAGAACCTACCATATTGATTAAAAAAATCATCGGTTTCAATGCTCGTGTTTATGTGGTTTTGCAAACTTAAATTTAACAAGATGATCTTTAGCTGCAAATTAGGATAGCTAAAGAAGATGTAAATTAAGGGAATGAAATGGATTTTGGTGCAATCTAAAGATAGCAGGTATTTTCACGGATGCTGTTCGACATGTTAGCGAAGAGCATGGAGAACCATAGATAAAATGGCATTTGCAAAGCCACCCCATTATTTATTTAACACTATTGCAGCTATGCAGATTGCAACCCTGCTTTTATCTGAAGTTCGACATGCCCAGCGGAACATGTCGAACAGTGAGGGGTAGTTACTGTGTTATAGAGCGTCTATTCTTTGTAAATCACAATTTTTTCCTCTTGATGATTGGTTAAGAATTCTACTAAGCGCATTATATCTCGATTTGTCATTTCACCATATTGTTCTCGATCGTCAGCTTCGACAACCAATTTAATAGCATCAATGAATTTCCATAACTCCTCAATCAAAGTGGTTCCACCAACACTCCAAGCCCCAAGACATTCATTCCATTCTTTCAATACATGTATACATCCGATTTTCTTCTGTTGCCACTTAACAAACAACTTGTCCATCAAAAAATCAAATTCTTCTGGTCTAACAAGAAACCTATAGTGAGTAATTAAAGACTCAAGAATCAAATAGTCGTCAAATGCCCCATAAGGTGGTGATACGTCTGCCCATCTTGTCTTAAATTCTTTGTGTGTCATCTACTAAATGCTCTACTAGGTGAATATTTGCGATTGGGTGTGAATTTAAAACCGCGTCTTGCTCACGACACGAAACGTAGAATAAAGATAAAACTTATAACTTACACGTCACCGCGCTATTGGAGAAAGCATTTTATTGGGCGTTAGTTTCCTCATTTCTTGTCACCAATAATACTTAAAGTTAAGTCAATGTCGTTAAACTTAACTATCTGTTTGTAGCTTTTAAATTGGCCTTCTTTCCTTTTCATACTTTCTGCTAAGTAATTAAGAACCGCCAACTCCCATGTTCTCGTAGTCGGTAATCCAAATACATGACTAAGAAATTCAAATTCGACAAAACCATAGTCGTTTACCAAATATTTCATTGGGTAGTCTTTTTCAAGGAATAGCCGGGGATGTCTCGCCCATTCTTGAACCATAGGAATAATTCCATGGGTTCTTTCAAAATAATACACCGGATAGTCACCTATGTTATATCTAGCGAATTCTCTTATAAAATCAAATTTTGTGTCGTGCCCATCCTCGAATTGTCTTTCACGTTCTTCAAGATAAATTTTAAAAAGACCTCGTTTTAACTGCCTTGCAACGTTTTCTTGAAAATGTCGATGAAGCTTATAGGTTGATTTAATCGCAAGCTTATTTCTCACTAAATCAACATTGAAATAATTGATGAAAACTTAACCATCGTCTTGTTCTTGCCGATGTCGTTGTCACTTTTAAGGAAGAAAGTCCTTGAAATATTAAATGTCTCCTTAATAATTGTCTCAATAGCTGGTAGTTTATTGCTAGTGCCTCGTCCTAAAAAAAGTTGACAGTTTTTAATTATTAATTCTACCTCAAGTTTACACTTAAAGTTTAATCCTGCAAACCGTTTACATTTGTTGAACCAGGTGAAGCGGACGTGGGCAATGCTGAG
>JAJTHV010000275.1 GCA_021300095.1 Flammeovirgaceae bacterium
ATGAATCCAATCGCTAATAGCGTTGGTAAGGAAAGCATTAGTTTCTCATTCTTGGTTACACCCCCTTGGTATAGAACTTGGTGGGCTTATATAGGTTACATTTTTGCTATCTTTTTCAGCATAGTTCTTGGCATCCAATTAAACATCAGAAGACTCAAGGCGAAAAATCTTGAGCTCGAAGCAGCCGTTCAAGACAGGACGGAGGAAATTGCTACGCAAAACGAAGAGTTGATTGCGCAGCAAGAAGAGATAGTGGCTCAAAGAGATACTATTGAAAATCACAACCGTACACTCGAATTGACGGTCACTGAGAGGACAGTTGAATTAGCGAGAAGTCATGATGAGTTGAAAAAGCAATTTCATAAACTTCGACAGTTCAGTTTTATAGTAGCGCATAACCTACGATCTCCCGTTGCGCGAATAATGGGTTTAGCAAATATTTTCAATAGGAATGATTTAACAGATCCAATCAATTTAACGGTTCTGGATCGAACCGTGGACGCTACCAAGGGGCTTGATGAGACTTTAAGCGACTTAAATAAAATACTTTATGTCCAAAACTACACACACGCAGAAAAAGTGGTAGTTGATTTCATTGAATTATTGGACAAGATAAAAAATAGGTTTGCAAACGAGATAGAAGTTGCTGGAATTATCATGAAAGTTGAAACCAATGTCATAACCTTTACTACCATACTTCCCTTCTTCGAAAGTATCTTAACTAACTTATTGGAGAACGCCATTAAGTATCGAGCCCCAACGCCAACACCACAGATAACAATTGAATTCCTTAAACTCCAGACCGAATATAGGTTAATTGTATGTGATAATGGTATCGGATTTGATTCGGAAAAACAAGTCGATAAATTGTTTGAACCGTTTCAAAGATTTAACACTACAACTAGCGGAAAAGGAATTGGGCTTTATCTAGTAAAATGCCATGTAGAGGCATTAGAAGGAACTATTTATCTCACCAGTAAGTCAGGCGCAGGGACAAAGGTTGAAATGATGTTTCCGTAAACGGCTTTGAAAAATAGCTAACATTATTTACTGGTAACTAATCTCCTTTTGGCAGTGTTGCTGTACAAAAATATCTGCAAACTCAAACCACAACATCATTCAAATGAATACATGCGATTTAGAAGACCGCGAGGTTTTCCCCTCTCCATCTCAGAACACTTTACAACTTATCATTTCAAATGCTTTCCTCTTTTCTTCAGGAACGTCTTCGTTATTCACTATTGCTTTTTGTAACAGATGTTTCACCTCTAGGGTTTGCAATTCAACGCAATGCTATGCATAATTGTGGATTTGTAATAAAATGCAAAATAGTGAAAAAATAAACTTTTGATTGGTTTAGTTCGTTAGTCTGCGACCTGGCTTATCCCCTACAAGCCTCCCCTCGCTCCTGCCTACTCACTTCGGGCTTTCGATTCTATATGTATTGCATTTCGCTACGCAGCAACAACACGCAATGAGCATGCCACACATCCCCTCACACTTCCAAAGCCTGCCCAAAGAGTGCCGATGCCATCATGCAATGAACTAATGTGAATCTGATTGAATTGATCAGCAACCCAAATGTTTCAGCTTTTACGCGTCCATTGATGGGCGTTTGCTAGACTTATTCAAAGTGACTCGAACCCAATCGCGCTAGGGTGACTGTTCTGTTTTAAAATTTAGTTTTCTATATTTAACATTATCATTGACTTACCATCAATTTCAAATTGCTTCTTTAAAAAAATCGACTATTGGATTCTAACTCACTCAGGACGCGCATGTCAACTCCTTTGTTTCGAAAGAAGTCACTTGAAGCAATTAGTGAAAATTCAATTGAAAACCGGGCTCATGATCCTAACGCAGCTGGCCTTAAGAAAGTCCTAACGGTTCGCGACCTCGTAGCACTTGGCATAGCCGCTATTATTGGCGGTGGAATCTACTCCACCATCGGACAAGCTGCCTATGATGGCGGGCCTGGCGTTACCATCCTCTTCATCATCGTAGCTATTACATGTGGTTTTACAACTTTGTGTTATGCCGAATTTGCTTCAAAGGTACCCGTAGCCGGAAGCGCTTATACCTATGCCTATGTTACGTTTGGGGAAATAGCCGCCTGGATCATCGGGTGGGCTTTGATATTGGAATATTCCATTGGCAATGTATTCGTTGCGATTTCGTGGAGCAGTTATTTTGCCAACCTCTTGGATGGCGTTGGCCTGCACATGCCTGCGTGGCTATTAACGGATCCGTCCACTGCAAAGTCCGCTTTTCAATCTGCTTTATCCCTCGGAAAAAATACGGATTCCCTGGCCTGGAGTACAGCTCCAGTTTTAGCCGGATTCAGAATGATCTGCAACCTCCCCGCAGCGACTATTGTTATCCTCATTACCACGCTTGCTTACATGGGCATTAAAGAAAGCAGACGAGGTATAAACATCATGGTGGGATTGAAACTAGTCGTGCTAGCTGTAGTGGTAGGGATTGGTATCTTTTATATTGACACAGACAACTGGTCTCCGTTTATGCCCAACGATTTTAAAGGCGTTCTGAAAGGTGTTTCTGCTGTGTTTTTTGCCTACATCGGCTTTGATGCGCTCTCGACAACCGCAGAAGAATGCAGTAATCCCCAGCGCGATTTGCCGAGGGGCATGATCTATACACTCCTTATTTGTACCGGCATATTCGTGGTTGTGTCCCTCGTCATCACCGGCATGCTCAACTATTCGGAGTTTAACCGAATCTCCGATCCGTTGGCCTATGCATTCGAAAAAATAAATGTAAGTCAGGTTGGATTTTTTATTTCAGTCGGTGCTGTCATTGCGACAACCAGTGTACTTCTTGTTTTTCAAATCGGTCAACCGCGCATATGGATGGCGATGAGTCGCGATGGGTTGCTCCCCTATCGTTTCTCAAAAATTCACGCTCGATTTCAAACTCCGGGTTTCGCAACGATTGTAACGGGTGTCATGGTGGCAATCCCTGCCCTATTTCTTGAACCCGGGCTAATGACTGACCTGACCAGTATTGGAACGTTGTTTGCCTTTACGTTAGTGTGCGGGGGTGTGCTGTTGTTACCTCGAACCGAAAAGCAAGAAAAGAGATTCAAACTTCCGTATATCAATTCCAGATGGATTATTCCATTCCTATACACTCTTTTTATCTACGGCTTTTGGGATCGCCTCTCTCCTACCCTCGCCAATACGATAAATGATCTGGAAGTGCCGCTGATACTGTTCACGATCTTTGCATCGGTAGTTGCCGTATTTTCATTTCTGAAAAAACTATCCCTGATTCCCATCTTGGGTATGTTATGTTGTGCATACCTTATGATCGAAATTCCGACCCGAAGCTGGATCATCTTTTTTGGATGGATCGGATTCGGATTGCTTTTCTATTTTAGTTACGGATATTGGAAAAGTAAACTTCGCAACAGTTGATGGTAGTTCAAATGATAACCGGTTGATTATAGAAAAATAAAAAAGATATCACATGAAGCTACAACATCTTATTGGACTGGGTTTGTTGATCATCAGCTGCTCCAATCCTGTCGATCGAGCGGATGAGATTCAAAGCATTCAACAAGTTTCGAAAGAGTTTACTGATCCGACTGAGTCATACAGGCCCGGTGCCTTTTGGTGTTGGCTAAATGGCAATATGTCCACCATTGCTATCACAAGAGACCTAGAAGCAATGAAGTCGAAAGGGATAAACAGAGCAGAAATTTGGGACGTTGCGGCTATCCGAGATTCTTCTTTTATACCAGCCGGTGGTGCATTTCTCGGAGATGAATCCGTACGTCTGATCAAACATGTGATTGCCGAGGGCAAAAGACTAAAGATGCGCATTGGCATGGTTGCCTCAAGTGGTTGGAATGCCGGTGGATCATGGGTGACTCCTGATTGGGCTTCAAAAAATCTTTACTTCTCCAAAGTAGAAGTGACCGGCCCACAGTCTATTGCGATGAATCTCCCTTTTCCAAAATTTCCCGAAGGCTGCCCGATGAAGGATGAGGTCACTCCTATCTTCTACAAAGATGTTTCGGTACTCGCGTTTCCGGCCAATGAAGAAAAGACGATTGATGATGTATCTCGTGTCATTCGTCTAACTTCTTCATTTAAAAATGGCCAGTTGGTTTGGAATGTTCCCGCAGGAAAATGGACTATCCTTCGTTTTGTATGCTCGAATAATGGCCAGCAATTAATTGTTCCTTCACCCAACTCAAATGGTTTGTTCATTGATTTCTTTGATCCACAAGCTACCACCAGACATTTAAAACATTTCATGGACAGGCTTGGTGTAACGCCTGAAAATTCTTCAGAGGCCGGGTTGGCTTATTTTGAATTTGACAGCATGGAACTTTCTGAAGGCACGCCCTGGACTGACTTATTTCCCACCATTTTTTTACAGCGCCAAGGATACGAGATCGAAAACTATCTTCCCATACTCGCGGGATGGGACATCAAAAACAGTACAGAACGTTTTCGTTACGATTTCAAACAAACGGTGAGCGATCAACTCATTTACAGTCACTATCAAACTGGCACGGAATTTCTGAAGAAGTATCATGCTGAGTTGGTTTCTGAATCAGGTGGACCTGGCCCCCCTATTTGGGATACCTGCCCTGTTGATGCATTGAAAGCACTGGGCAGTGTATCGGTGCCACGAGGTGAGTTTTGGATCAAACACCGGAACATGTTTTTGATCAAAGAAGTATCCAGTGCTTCTCACATCTACGGAAAAAATTTAGTGGATGCGGAATCATTTACCACCTGGCGAAGATGGAAAGATTCTCCGTTTGATATGAAGAAAGAAGTGGACCGAGCGTTTTGTGAAGGCCTCAACAACATTACGTTCCATACATTTGCAAGCACGAATCCGGAAGACGGCTTGCCCGGTAGAACGTATCATGCAGGCTATGATATGAACCCCGGCACTACTTGGTGGAATAAATCCAAACCCTTTATGGATTATCTTGCACGGTGCAGCTATCTTTTGCAGCAAGGGTTATTTGTTGGCGATGTTTGTTACTACTATGGAGATCAGGCTCCTAACTTTTTTCCGCTCTTCCATGATGTTCCTTCGAAACCGGGGATCAAGGGTTTAAGCAACGGGTATGATTTCGATGTGATCAACACCGATGTTATCCTGAACAGGATGTCAGTGAACGATGGACGATTGGTTTTGCCGGATGGAATGAGTTATGCCATGATGGTGCTCCCCGATCAAACCCACATGCCATTGGAGGTTTTGAAAAAAATCAGTGAACTGGTGAAGGCGGGTGCTACGATCGTTGGGCCACAACCTACCTCGGTGCCAGGATTAAATGATTGGGAAAAGGAAAATAGGGAATTGAATAAACTCGCTACAGAATTATGGGGAGCTGCGGATGGCAAAACCGTTGTTGAGAACAGGTACGGAAAAGGCCGGGTGTTTGCGGGCATCACTACCGATGAAGCATTGAAGAAACAACATATCGAACCCGATTTCAGTTTTACAGGAACGCACGAAATTGATTTCATTCATCGCACAACAGCCTTTGGAGAAGTCTATTTTTTGAGAAACGAAAAGTCAGAAGCAGTGCGTGCAACTTGCCGGTTTCGTGTGCAGGGGCTGTATCCGGAACTATGGGATGCTTCGACAGGCGACATCAGGCGCGTCTCTAATTACAAAGAAGAAGATGGCAGCACACGTATGGATATAAGTCTACCGGCTCATGGTTCCACCTTTGTTGTCTTCACCCGCGCGATTCGCCAGGAGTTAGCCGTTTATATGGATGCTAAAGCTACCACTGCCACTGAAATTTCAGGCCCGTGGAAAGTGAGCTTCCCTCCCGGCTGGGGCGCACCGTCTTCGGTAGTTTTCGATCATTTGATTTCGTGGACCGAATCCGAAAATTCAGGAATCAACTATTTTTCCGGAACAGCGGTCTATCATCATTCATTCAACGTGACGGCAACGAACGCTAAAGAATTACTACTTGACCTAGGAGAAGTGCGCGATGTGGCGGAAGTTTTTATCAACAATAAATCAGCCGGGATTGTGTGGAAGAAACCTTATCAGGTAAATATCAGTCACTTGGTTCAAGCTGGCACCAATAATCTCAAGATTGAAATAGTCAATATGTGGAGCAACCGGCTTACAGGGGATATGCTATCCGATCCAAAAGATCGTTTCTGCAAAACCAATCATCCCTACATGGTAGCCGAAGTATGGCCCGGTGGCGAAGAACCATATAAGCTTCAAACAGCAGGACTATTAGGACCCGTTACATTGCTTGAAACGAAAAAATGATGCAGTCTCCATTTTATATTCTAAAACGCAACGTTAATTTTTGCATGAAATACCTACTTACAGGAATAAAGAGTATTGCCCTCTTCCTTTTTTCCACGACAGCCTTCACCCAGCAGCCCAATTCCCCGCTCGTGTCTTCCTTTCAAACGTATCGTCAGATGAAGGAAGCAACACCGTTCAAATTAGATTGGATCTCAGTAGGGCCAACAGTTAACTCCGCGCGCGCAGATGTGGTGCTAGGGGATGAAAAAAATCCGGGTACCATGTACGTTGGATTTGGTTCAGGCGGATTGTGGAAGACCACCAATCATGGTATCACCTGGCAATCAATCTTTGAAGAGCAGTCGTCCATCGGAATCGGGGATGTTGAATTGGCACCCTCCAATCCAAACATTATTTATCTCGGCACCGGTGAGAACCTGAAGAAACCACGAAACTTTACACTACCGGGCACCGGTATGTTTCGGTCGGATGATGCCGGAGCAACCTGGCGCCACATCGGCTTGGAAGATTCCTGGTCGATCGCTGAAATTGAAATTCATCCCACCAATCCGGAGATCGTTTTTGTATGTGTATTGGGGCACCTCTGGTCGAAGAATAAGAACCGTGGTTTATTCAGAACAACCAATGGTGGCAAAACATGGACACAGGTTTTGTACAAAGATGAAATGACTGGAGCCAATGAAATTGCCATCGCTCCTACCAACCCACAAGTGGTGTACACGTCTCTATGGGAAATGTACCCGGGCATTAGTGGTAAGAACAGTGGAATCTATCGAAGTGTGGATGGTGGCTCCACATGGAGTTTGTGTACAACGGGTTTGCCCAGCGGGCCAAAGATCGGTCGGATTGGTTTGTCCGTTTCCGCCATTAATGCAAATAAAGTATATGCGTTGATCGATAACCTGAATTTCCCGCAAGGTCATTCTGCTGAACTATACAAAAGTGTTGATGGTGGCGTGAGTTGGACAAAGACACATTCAGAGCCTCTCAAAATATTCACTTCTATTGGGTGGTACTTCACCGATGTATATCTCAATCCGAAAGATGATGAAGAAGTATTTTGTTTAGGAATCCGCCTCGCCCACAGCACCGATGGTGGCAAGACCTTTAACTTTCTGGGCGGACAAGTTACACGCATGAATCCAAGTCTTGCACAAGGTCTTCACCTGGATCAAACTGAATTGTGGATTAACCGCACGAACCCGAATCACATAGCCGTTGGCAATGATGGCGGCCTTTATGTAAGCTATGACAAAGGATTAAACTGGATGCACTACAATAACATTCCGACCGGAGAATTTTATGACATTACCATTGACCAATCCGAATATACGATTTATGGAGGCACGCAGGATGATGCGACTGTATCCGGTCCACCCAAAGAATTAAACACACGTTTTCCGGATCCGTGGAAATATGTATGGATTGATCCGTGGGATGGTGGTGACGGATGTGTCACGCAAGTGGATCCGGATGATAAGAATGTTATTTACTATAGTCGGCAACATGGCGATGCGGTGAGATTAGACAAGTCAACAGACAAAGCGGTCTCCATCATGCCGGTGCTATCCAAGGAGATAAAAGATACGCTCCTATTCAATTACATGACGCCTTACTTTTTATCCCAATACAACAGTAAGACTTTGTATCAAGGTGGAAATTACCTGATGAAAAGTGTGGATCGCGGTGACACGTGGCAGGCCATCAGTCCTAACCTGACGCTTTCATCTCTAACGGAAAAAAAATCATTTGCTGCAGGAACCATTGCAGAATCTCCCCTCATGAAAGGACTGTTGTATGTGGGAACTGATCATGGAGCTTTCTGGGTTTCTGAAAATGATGGTAAAACATGGCGAGAACATTCAACCGGAATCGCCCATAATTATATTCGAAGCATCTCTCCTTCGCATCATAAAGTATCGCGCGTGTACATGGCCATGACCGGAATCAATTACGATGATTTGCATAGCTATGTCTATGTTTCAGAAGACAATGGCAAGAATTGGAAAAACATTTCAGTGGGCCTGCCGGATGAGCCGGTGAACGTTATCAAAGAAGATCCAACCAATGAAAACATCGTCTATGTGGGAACGATCCGGGGAGTATTTGTTTCTATTGACCGTGGAAAAACATGGTCCTATCTGGGTGTAAACATGCCGGCAACAGCCGTGTCTGATCTTGAAATTCATGAGGCCACCCAGGATCTTATAGTAGGCACGCATGGTCGCGGTATTTACAAGACAAACCTCAAGCCACTTCAACAACTAGTGAGCCAGCGTTTTCCCATCAACAAAAATTATCTTTTTGATACAGAACCAGCGAAACGCCCCTGGTTTAATTCCAATGATGGTGAACCCGATTATCGAACGAGTGAAAAGACTGCCTTCTCATTTTGGTTGACGGAAAAAAAATCCGTTACACTTTCCATTCATGATTCGTCCGGCAAAGAAATCTGGGCTACGGAAATAAAAGGTCACCAAGGATTGAATCAGTTCCGTTGGGATTTGATTATTCGAAACCGAACAAGTGATTACCCCTACTTTGTTCATTACGATCAATTTATGGAAGCTGGAACCTATCTGCTGCGCCTATCTATTGGAGATGAATGGATAGAACAAAAATTGAGTATTGTGAATGGAACTTCTCCTTACATCAGGAAGTAAATCTACTTTTGTCGGGCTACTGCATAGAGCATGGTAGCAGCTGTATAAATGATCACTCCGAGAACGACCCACTGGAGGGTTTCGAGCGGCAACGACTTGACAATAAAAGCGGCCAACAACACGGCAACTACCCCCGGAATAGCCATGGCCATCGCAGCTTTTCTGTTGTAGGCACCTGTTCGTATGAACTTAACCGAAGCCGGAGGCATGAGAAAAGCGCAGGAGCCCATCATGATGGGAAAGGCAACTTTGGGCGACATGCCCAAGGCAAACACCAATGCCATACAAGGGGCATACAATCCTACTCCGGCCGTCATGATAGCACCCAGAAAGAAATTGACAACAACCGCCACGACTAATTTATAATGCGTCAAGCCGATTGCTTCTCCAC
>JAJTHV010000066.1 GCA_021300095.1 Flammeovirgaceae bacterium
AATAACGTTCGACATCCCCACCTATCAAGCTTCTCTACGGGGACAACTAGTCGTTTCCTTAGACAACGTAGGACTTGAAAAAAGAAAAATAAAACAGGGACTGGACTCGGCTGACGAACAAAGTCTCGTCTAACAATTCCCCACCGCACAGCAACCAAAAAAGATTCTCGCCCACGCTTTTGGCACTTGCCATTGCCGCTCATGCCACCGCGACACCAAAGCAATGGCAATAGCCAAACCCTCGCACAGGGCAGTAGTTTACGAACTACTGATTCTTCTTTTTTGATTTCGACTTGAATTGATCTTCAAGTTTGCCTTGTTTCTCAAAAAGAGATATGATTTTAGTATCAACTGGATTCTCTTTAATCACATTGAAGTTTTCCCAAAAGGCTTGGTTATAGGGTTTCGCTTGCATTGCCAATGAATTCCCTTTTGACGGTGGTCCAAACGCTTTACGCTTTTCTTCAACATCTATATCAATCACATTATTGACTAAGAGCTCTTTGAAATAGTCTTCTGTTCGTATTACCTTCTTTTTCACAAGATCTAATTTTTTAATCGTGTACTCCAAAATGCAATAGCTTAGGTATGGTTTACCCAAGTATCGCTTAAAAATATAAGTTGCATTGACATTATCCGTATGCCAGTCATACTTGCTGAATTCAATTTCCTTTTGACCACCATGTAATTCAAATCTTAGAATTGCTTTATCATTTTCACTAATATAAATCCTAAAATAAGCTGGGACATTTCTGCTATTCGGAATCTCCACTTTTATAATACTGACATTCTCGTTATTGATTTTGGTTGAACCATCCCACTCATAAGAAAATGAATTCGGAAAGTCCAAGAAAGACTTCACAAACAGCGTGTTTGATTTAGTGTGCCTAAGTAGATTCTGTTGCAAAAGTTGCTTAAGCATGTTGCCACCATATTCCCACCCCTCCATAATGGCACTTCTTCTAACTTCCATAAGATATATCTCTTCAGCAGATTTTGGACTTTCCTTCTTCTGCCCATATCCCGGGTCATAGATTGTGACCGCAGATTCGATCAACGTTCCCGGATAAGTTATACTGTCAGTAAAGTCTATTTTCTCCCAACTCCTATGAAATCCTTCAAAGAGATACGGTTGAGTTGGATAAACCAAAGGAATAGATTTTGTAGCATCCTCGACAAGTCTTTTTGCACCATCACTTGAAACCACAACTTCATTTAATACCACGGCTTCTTCTTCAAGGCCAAATATTGATAGAGTCGTTGAGCGAATTATGATTTTCCTAAAAGTTTTATAACCGACATATGAAATTACGAGAGTATCATCTTTGAGAACAATTGGAACAAAAAAATCAAACTCACCCAAAATGTTTGATACTGTGCCGATTGAAGTCTTTGAGACACTTATGTTCGCGTGGATGAGAGGCTCTCTAGTTTTGCTGTCAATAATTTTGCCGCTAATTTTTAAGAAATCTTCTTGCGAGTAACAGACATTGACTAAAACAACGCTAACAGCTATTAATAGTATTTTTTTCATATCTATTCTTGTTTTAAAGAATCAACTGGGTTTGCTAGTGAAGTTTTGATTCCGTGAAAACCTGAAGTGGCAATTACTATCAGTAGTGCAACCAAAGCAGGAAAAATGTAATAACTAAAATTTAATTCTATTCGGTAGGCAAAATTGTCCAACCATTGATTTGCCAAATACCAGACTATTGGAAACCCGATACACAAGGCTATCAAGAAGAACGTAAAAAAGCTCTCCATATGTTTCAGGAATATTTGCGCACGGTTTGCTCCGACTATTTTCCTTATCCCCATTTCTTTTGTTCTCATTATGACTAGCAGAGCAGAGACACTAAAAATGCCAAAGCCAGAAACTAAAACAGAGATTAGCAATCCAATCTTGAAAATGTCCTTTATTTCATAGTCTTGTTTATATAGACTTGCATACTTTGAATCGAGATATTCCCATTCAAATGCAAACTCTGGCCAAATAGCTTTGAACTCAGATTCAATTTTTGAAACTAAATTATTTGGATGAATCGCGTTGACTTTCAAATACACAAATTGACTCCCCCAATTTTCGTTAGTCATAAAGAGTATCAAAGGATCAACCTTATTATGAAGTGTTGTAAAATTGAAATCCTCAACTACCCCAATCACTTCACCTGTACGGTCTGTATTATCATTAGCACCTACTGGTCCATTTATGGTTCTACCAAGAGGCTGATCCCAACCAAACTCACGTGCCGCAGCTTTATTTATTATGTATCCTGCCGCTTCTTTATTGTTATCTCCAGCTTGAAAACCTCTTCCTGATTCAATCTTAATACCCAACGCATCCAGATAATCTAATCCACAAAATATGGTTGGCACTAGCTTTGATTTTAAACCATTTTCTGTTTCCACTTGAAATATGTATCGAGTTTCGACTATCCCAGGGTAATAAGAACTACCATCTAGTTGCTGAACTCCAGCAATTCCTTTTACCTTCTCTTTAAATACTTCTATCTGTGAATAGTTTGCTGATCTCATTTTGATGACTATCGAGTTCTTATCATCGAATCCTTTGTCAGCTTCCTCAATAAAATTCATCTGGTCGACAATTACCATTATCAATGATATCATAATAATCGAAAATGCTAGTTGTGTGGAGACTAGCAATTTTCGTAGAGGAAATCCGCTTCGATCTACACTCAATTTACCTCGTATCGAATTAACAATATTGTTTGATTTTGAAAGAACGTAAGCATTTACTCTGGATGATAAAATGAATAGAGCTAGAAAGCTCAGTGATGTTGTTAGGAATATAGAGCTAAAAAACACCCCTCTTTCAATATCAATAGATAAATAAGATTGTGCAAGGATTAAACCAACGACTATAAGAAGCACAGTTAACGGAAATACGATTACTGTAACTAATAGTAAATCGGTAAGCATGGTTTTTCTATGGTCTGCATTTTGCCCACCAAACACTTTTAATATACTGATCTTTTTTAAACTGGTTGTCAATTCTGCTAGAGCTAAATTCAAGTAATTTATGAATCCTGTGAGAAAGAAAAGTAAGGCAATTGCTATTATCACAAAGACATTTAACTTACTTCGCTTTTCTGCAATATCTTCATCAAGCTTTTCTGAAAAATGGATGTCGCTTAGATTCTCGATTATTGGCTCGTAGCTTGCTTTATACTCTTTTGCAATAAGTTCACTGAAGTCAGCGGTAGCATTAATTATTTTTCCTCGCACTGTTTCAATATTCACACCAGCTTTCAGCATTATATAGGTGTATGCATTCAAATTATCCCACGCCTCATTTCTTTCAAAAGTGCTCCATGATAAAAGAGCTTGAAATTTTAAGTGAGAGTTTGAAGGGGGATTTTTTATAACAGCTACTATTTCAAGTAGTTTTTCGTCACCATACTCAATAGTTTCTCCTACTGCGTTTTTGCCACCAAACATTTTTAAAGCTAAAGTCTCCGTTAAAATAATCTGATTTGGCTCGTTGAATGACTTTGGATTCCCTTGAATGAATTCAAGGGAAAATATCTCCAAAAAGCTACTGTCAACCAACATGGAAACTTCATCATAGAATATTTTATCGTCAATCCGATAAATCGGCCTATTGTCATACATAAAACGGCTATAGCTTTCAATTTCAGGTATGGATTCGACCAATGCTTGACCTAATGGCAAGGGGGAGACCGCATATTTAGTAAAGTCATCTTGGAAGCTAATTTTTGATCCTACTCTGAATATCCTTTCATGGTTTACATTATGTTGATCGTATGTAATCTCGCTAACAACATAAGCCGTGAGTAGAAGAGCAAATCCTAGACAGACTGATAAGCCTAAGGTCTTAACCGCAAAAATCAGTTTGTTGTTCGCAATGCTTCGCGCGGCAATCTTTAAGTCTAAATTCCAAAGAATCTCAAAGGGATTTGGTTTATAGATGTCGTTTGTTCTCTTTATGTTTGACCACCTGCAAAATCTTATTATATCGATGAGGTATTTAAAATCAGCAATCCTCTTGCCCTCGCTTTCGAGTCTAGCATAATATAATTCAAGCGCATCCCCTTGAATTTCTTCTATGAGTTCTGGATTACAATACCATCTTAAGAATTTATCAATCCATTTGGGAGGATAGTACCTCATTTCATGAAAGTTTAAATGAGAAATTGGGGACTCTGTTATACAACTGCATTTTAAGAGTCATTTCAACTTCCAGTACTTTTCTACCACTTATTGTCAAAGTAAAGTAGCGCTTCCTCCTGCCCCCACGCTCATTGGTGGCACCACCCATCTTTGATTTTACATAACCCTTTCGTTCTAGCCTTTTCAGAACTTCGTGGACAGCACTAATATTTACACTACGGCCGGTTTCATCAATAATGAATTGCATTACCGTGACTCCGTAAGCCTGATCGTATAGTGTAGCCACAGATAGCAGTACCAGTTCTTCAAACTCGCCTAAATACTTTCCTTTTCGCACCATATTTGTTATACAAACGTAAATCTAATTGATTTATTTTATATTTGTATAAGTAATAGGAATTTAAGCTGATTTAGGCATATCTAACCCGACAGTGAAGCCGACCCAGTCAGCACACTTGCCAAAGGCCACACATCCAACCGCACAATCCAAAGCCTTTGCCAAGAGTGCCGCAGCCCCGCACCAATACTGGACAGATTGGTAAGAGCAAACTAAAAGATTCTCCAAGGTTGCCCCCCGCGCTGGTACAGTTTCACAACAAGGTTTCGGGGACAAAGAACAAGTGAACAACAAACGGACAACCATGTACCATGTCAATCAATTCTATTACGTGACATCTTGACGACACACTAACGACCGACTTACAAGTTGAGAGAAGAAGGGCACATGTTGCTAACAAAATGCTTCTGCAATAGCGCGTTGACGTGTAAGCTATAAGTGTTATCTTCGTTCAACGTTTGGTTTCGGGGATTGCTATGGAAAAACCAAACCTATTTTAAGATATTTTTCTGCAGTCATAAAGTTGCCATGTTAAAGTTATCCACATAGGGTTGCTGGTTATTCACAACTGCGACCACTCGTAACACTAGTTTGTTTTTGATAGC
>JAJTHV010000408.1 GCA_021300095.1 Flammeovirgaceae bacterium
GCATAAGAAGGTAAACGTGGGGCAGAGCAACTTTGAAGCAGAGGTGAAAAAGAAAATCGTGGCGCATCGCCCGCAAGGGAAATCGGTAGCGATGTATTTCAACATCGCGAGAATTGCAGCCGGAGTATTGGTAGTGGTGGTAGCGGGTTACTTTGTTCGCCAGGAAGTGCGCAAAGCGTATCCGGTAGAACAGGAAGATACGTTCAGCGACCCCAAGCTGGCGCTGGAAGAAACCAAAAAAGCGCTGATGATGATCTCAAACAGTTTTAACAAAGCACACAAAGAGGCCGGAAAAATAAACCTCTTCAACGAAGCCGAAGAGAAAATTCAAGGCAAACGAGCAGACGAAAAAAAAGTGAACATTTAAAATCGAATTAACAATCTTAAAATAACAGATATGAAAAAGTCAATAATCGTAGCAGCAATGGTGATGATGGCAGTAGCCGCACAAGCACAGAGTGATGCCATTGCGAAGTTTTTCTCGAAGTATCAAAACGATGAAAATTTCAGCCAGGTGAACATCAGCGGAAAGATGTTTAGCATGATGGCCAATTTAGATGGCAACACACCCGAAGAAAAGGCGATGATCAGCGCCATCAGCAAGATCAAGGGTTTGAAAATATTGAAGAGAGATGAAACACGCTTGTCGCGTGACTTATACAAAGAGGCAATGGCGATGATCCCTTCCGGTGAGTTTGAGGAACTGATGACCATTCGGGATAAAGACAAGGACATGAAGTTTTATACCAAAGAATCCGGTGGAAAAATCAGCGAGTTGGTGATGATCATGGGGGGCAACGATGAGTTTTTGTTGATGACCTTGTTTGGCGAAATCGACTTGAAAGAAATGGGAAAAATTGGTCGCTCTGTAAACATTGATGGCTTGCAAAATCTGGATAAGATCAAAAGCACCGATAAGAAGAAAGAAAAGAAAAACTAAGAAGTCAAAGAATAATCACCCATGTGCTTGAGCAAAGTGCATGGGTGATTTTATTTTTTAGTAAATGGCATCTTCTTTAGTTGTTAACCGTTAATCACCCTAACTTTCCATCTCATGAAAAAGATACTTCTCTTTTGCCTGCTACCACTCATTGGGTTTTCGCAGACTAAAACAACTGTAGACCTCGACAAAAAGTATGACGGATTATCGCTCTACTTTTATAAGAACACGCTGCGCATGCTCAATCAAAAAGATGATAAAGAGTTTGATGAGTTAATCAAAGACATTGAGAAGATGCGATTTGTCATGATCAACAAGGCCAAGTCTAAATTTGAAAAGCAGGAGTATGGCCAATTAAAAAAGAACTACCAGGCAGAGAAATACGAAGAGGTAATGTCAGGACGATTTGATGGCCGACAGTTTGATGTGTTCCTGCGCGAAACCAATGGGAACGTAAAGGGTACGGTTATCTTAGCCAGCGACTCGGCCAGTTTATATGTATTGGATATTCTAGGTAAAGTAGCTTTGAATAAGGTATCCTCTTTGTTCAATACATTAGATAACAGCACGGATATCGGAGGAAAGGTGAAAGACTTTATGATGGGCGATGAGGAGAAGAAAAAGAAGATGAAAGAAGCGATGGAGAAAGTAGAGGAGGCCAAAGCAGAAGAAAAGAAAGCAACCAAGAAAAGAGATAATTAATTACTTGATTAATCGACAGAGTGTAACTCGCACCCAACAATCCTAGCTCGCTTATGAATGAAGTAGTCCTTTCGACCCACCAGCTTACCAAAAATTACGGTAAACTTTGTGCAGTTAATCAATTGAATTTAGAAGTTAAGCGCGGCCAGATTTTTGGCATGCTCGGACCCAATGGCAGCGGTAAAACAACCACACTAGGCATGCTGATGGGGGTTACCAACCCCAGCAGTGGATCGTTTAGTTGGTTTGGCGAACCAGCCACACACCACACGCGCAAGAAGATTGGAGCCGTGTTAGAGCATCCTATATTTTATCCGTACCTGAGCGGGCAAAAAAATCTGGAGTTGAATGCCATGATCAAAGGGGCTGATCCTAAAAATATACCCAAGGTTCTGAAAACCGTTGATCTGACGCTGCGCAAAGATGATAAGTACCGTACCTATTCACTGGGTATGAAGCAGCGTCTGGCAATTGCATCCGCATTGGTGAGCGATCCGATCATTTTGATTTTGGATGAACCGACCAACGGATTGGATCCGATGGGTATTGCCGAGATTCGGGAAATCGTAAAGCGAATTGCAGACGATGGGAAGACGATTATTTTGGCTAGTCACCTATTAGACGAAGTGCAGAAAGTATGTACACAATTTGCCGTGTTGCGCAAAGGGAAACTGATGCACAGCGGTCCGGTAGATGACGTTGGAAAAGGGGAGGAGACAGTGGAAGTAATGGCTTACCATGATGACTTGGGCGTGTTGTTGCAGGAGTTTGTGGGCAGTGGCCTAATCAAAAAGGAGAATGGAGTTTTTCAGGTGATGATGAAAGACGGTTTTCACAGTCAGGATTTGAACCGCTTTTTATTTGAAAAAGGGATTGTGACATCGCATCTCACCACGAAGAAGAAATCGCTGGAGAAGCAGTTTCTGGAAATTCTGGCCGAAGCACATTAATCATTATTGACCGTACAAATTTGTATCTCTCTATTTAGAACGTTTATACTATGCTACACCTCCTCCAAATTGATTTAAAGAAAATGACCAGCTACCGCACCTTCTGGGTGATATGCGGTTTGTATTTTCTTACGTTGGGATTCACCACCGCCAGCGGTATGGAAATTTTGAAATGGATCGCCAGCAAGTTTGAAGATTTTGGTTCATCATTAAACGTTAACCGAATTCCATTGTATCATTTTCCCGACATCTGGCAAAACCTGATTTGGGTGAGTGGGTTGTTCAAATTAGTATTGGCGATCATGGTGGTGATTTCGATAACGAACGAATATCAGTATCGCACCTTACGTCAAAATGTTATTGATGGCATGAGCCGTTGGGAGTTTGTTCTTTCAAAAGTGCTTACCAATGTGATGTTGAGTTTGATGAGTGTGGGTATGTTGCTGCTCATCATAGCCGTAACGGGTTTGATTTACACACCCGAGTTATCGGCTATGGATATGCTCACGGGTTCAGAATTTTTGTTTGCTTATTTTTTGGAGATCTTTGCTTTCCTTTCGTATGCTTTGATGCTAGGCGTTTTTGTACAGCGCTCCGGCCTCACGATTGTATTGCTGATGCTATCACACATGATTGAGGCCATTATAAAGCTTAACTTATTTCGTGAAAGTCTCGAGCCCAGTATTGGATGGCTAAAGCAATTTTTTCCGTTAGAGTCCATTACTAACCTGGTGTCTCTTCCATTTCCCCGCTACGCCTTTCAGGAAATTCAGGATACCGTCAGCCTGACGGCTGTGTTGATTGCTTTGGGTTGGGCATTCTTATTCAACTACTTTAGTTATCTGAAATTGAAACGAGCAGATATTTAGAATTATTGAACAACCGAATCCTATTCGGAAGGATTCGGTCATCCATAACTCTATTAAAATTTAACCCTCTTGAGTTTTTGACCAATTGCGATTTTTTATTGACTTAGAATAGCCATGCTACCCGAAAGCCAAAGGTTTCATGCTTCCCATCTTCATTTCCATTTTTGAAGATTGAATCAGCTCCTTTCTTATACACATTGTTTGTTCCTTTAGAATAGACGAAGTGAACTTGAAGTATGGTATTGCCGGCATTGATCTCCGGACCTACGGAAAATTGCAACCCCAGATCACTCAAATTGTAACTGTTGGTGAGATCTTTTTCTTTATGAAATCCGTCTTCAATACTCAGAAAAACATCATTCACGTAATCGGTATTTACAAAGACTACTCCTGCTGCGGCACTCAGTTTGACACCTTTAATCACCTCCTTTGGAGTTTTAAGTAAAACTGTTACTGGTACTTCAATCGTATTGAAGCGTAGCCTTTCTCGATAGGTTGAGTCAGGATCTCCTTGCTTACCGTTTAAACCTATTACCCATGGATTTGAAAACGATCCGCCAGTGTTATCCGGATTGATAATGCCAGTTCCTCTTTGTTGCATGCCGATGCCGACACCAATGCCGAGGAAGGATAGAGGATAGTATTCAGCACGCAAATTGAATCCAATGCTCGGCTTCCAGAAGAAAGATTTTGGTGTGTATACTTTTGGTTGACCGGGTGATCCTGCTGGAATAAGTACCAATTGGCCGTTGGCATCTTTTTCTAAGTTGGGAGAAGAGAATGATGGGTTTTGTGAACCAGAAATTGTGGTCCAATATTGATTCCAGCTTATTCCCCACCGAAACTTTTTATTAAGCACATTCTTTTCTACGCCTTGCGAAAGAATGCTTTCTTTGGTTGGGTTGGGTTTCTGTTGTGCTTGCACGGTTACGGAAATACTAACCAGTACAAGAAGCGATATCCAAATTTTAGTTTTCATAATACTATCCTTCATAATTTTCATATTCTTTTTCATCTTCATCTGTAGGCGCTATCGAGAGGCTGTTTTGATGCCACAGAAAATAAATGGCCGGAAGTGTAACAAGTGTAAGGAGTGTGGCCGAGATCAAACCACAAATAACAACAATGGCCAGTGGTTTTTGTGTTTCCGATCCAATGCCGGATGATAATGCAGCTGGCATTAAACCGAGACCTGCCATCAATGCTGTCATCACTACTGGGCGAACCCGGCTCATGGCACCTTGCTTAATTGCCTGAACCAATGGTACCCCCATGTGAAGATATTTGTTAAACACAGTACTAAGATTACACCGTTTTGCACACACACTCCGAACAAGGCAATAAATCCAACTCCGGCTGAAATGCTGAAGTTAATGCCTGTAAAAAACAATCCTAAAATTCCTCCAATCAAAGCAAATGGCACATTCAATAAAACAATAGAGGCATCGCGAACTGAATGAAACATAAAGTAGAGCCACATGAAAATGAGTAGAATAGAAATAGGTACGACAACTTTCAATTGATTAGTCGCTCTTACTTGATTTTCAAATTCTCCATTCCAGGTCATAAAGTATCCTTTGTCAAGATTAATCGTTTGTATTTTCGCCTGCGCTTCGGCAATTGTACTTCCTAAGTCTCGGCCGCGTACAGAAAACTTGATAGGGATAAATCGAAGGTTCCCTTCGCGATATACAAAAGCAGGTCCATTTTGTAGTTTGATAGTAGCGATTTCGTTCATGGGTATTTTTGTGCCATTGCTACATGGCACCAGAAGTTTGCCAATTTCTTTTTCACTTTTTCGAAACTCGGGCGAATAGCGCACGCGAATATCAAAACGTCTTTCACCTTCGTAGAATGTGGATACCCTCTTTCCTCCAATCGACATTTCTATAATATTGTTTGCTTCTTCTACACTGGATCCATAGCGAGCCATTCGATCGCGGTCTAGTTCAACGCGAATTTCTGGCTGACCAAGACTTTTGAAGATTCCTAAGTCCTGTACACCCGGCACGGTTTCCATAATGTCCCTCACACTATCAGCCATCTTTTCCAGTTTAGTAAGGTCATCACCAAAAATTTTAATAGCCATTTCGCCTTTTACACCGGATACTGCTTCTTGCACGTTGTCAGAAATGGGTTGCGAAAAGCCGAACACTACACCAGGAAAGTGAGCACCAAATTCCGTTTGCATCTCCTGTATCAATTCATCTTTTGAAATGGAACGCTTCCATTCATCTTTTTGATAGAGGTCAACAAAAAACTCTACGTTAAAGAACCCGGTAGGATCTGTTCCGTCATTGGGTCTTCCATTCTGCGAAATCACACCCTTTACTTCCTCATACTTCTCAAAAATCTTTCGCATTTTAGCCGACATCTTATTCGCTTCTGAAAAGGCGATGCTTTGTGGCATGCTGGCTCGAACATAAACGGATCCTTCATTTAACTGTGGCAAAAATTCAGATCCCAAACTAGAGCCGATCAACAAACTAATGGCTAGAATAGAAACAGCAACGCCAATACTCAATTTGGGCTTGTTCAACGACCAAGCCAGCGTAGGTCTATAGATATTTTCTAAACCACTTACTAATTTGTTATCTCGCTCTTTTACATCTTTGTTTAGCAATATTTTACAGAGTAAAGGCACCAGTGTAAGTGTAAAAATCAAAGCGCCTAACAAGGCGAATCCCATGGTATAGGCTAGTGGCGAGAACATTTTTCCCTCTACTTTTTGAAAGGCAAAGATGGGAATCAGTGCAGTGATGATGATCAGTTTCGAGAATAGAATCGGCTTACCCATTTCTAGGGCCACATGTTTTACCATCGTAAATTTGGAGGCTTCGTTGAATTTATTCACACCCAATTCACTTTGCTTATGGGCCAAATACACAAATACGCCTTCTACCATTACAACGGCTCCATCTATAATAATTCCAAAATCAATGGCACCGATTGATAAAAGATTCGCAGACATTCCTTTAATTTTCATGCAGATGAAGGCGAAGAGCAAGGCCAGTGGAATAATGATGGCAACAATAACGGTGGTGCGCCAATCGAGTAGGAAGATGGCTAAAATAAGCGTTACCAGCAGCATACCAACCATTAGATTCTCTGTAACAGTGTGAATCGTTAAGTTCACTAAGTTGGTTCGATCATAGAACACGTTAATCTTTACACCGTTTGGAAGTACTCGATTGTTTAAGTCTGAAATAGTTTCGTTTAGTTTCTTTAAAACTTCACTTGGGTTTTCGCCTTTGCGAAGTAATACAATTCCTTCAACTACATCTTCTTCATCGCCTCTTCCTACTTTGCCTAATCGGGGCCGATACGATTCTTGGACAGTAGCTACATCACTGATGTGAATGGGTGTTCCATTTACATTTTTGATTACGATAGTGGCAATGTCTTGAATACTGGTTACCAAACCAAGTCCACGGACTAAATACGTTTGAGTGCCTCCTTCGATCACATCACCCCCTACATTACTATTATTGTTTTTTAAAGCATCAAACACATCATCTGCACTGAAATCATAGGAACTTAGCAAATTCGGATTCAGGGTAACTTCATACGTTTTTACTTCACCGCCAAAGCTGATCACATCGGCAACTCCTTGTACGGCTTTAATCCGTTTGTCAATTACCCAATCCTGAACTTCTTTAAGTTCGCGAATGCTTTTATTTTCGCCCTTTAATGTATATCGATAGATTTCTCCTGTTGGACCAGAGGGAGGTTGCACTTCTACCTCAGCTCCCTCCGGCAAGTTCATATTCTGTAGTTGATTAAATACGACTTGCCGTGCATAAAAATCAGTTACATGATCTTCGAAGAAGATGGTTACGACTGATAGTCCAAACAAAGAGATAGATCGTAGACTAGTTTTGTCAGGAACCACATTGATTTCTGTTTCAATGGGTATGGTTACAAATTTTTCCAGTTCCTCAGCACTGCGTCCCGGCCATTGAGTGATTATAATCACCCTCGTATTAATTATATCTGGAAATGCTTCGATAGGCGTGAGCATGAAGCTTCTGACACCTGCTGCAATTACTACCACTGTTCCTAAAAATACCAGAATGGCATTTTTGAGGGAGAAACTGATAATACCTTTAATTAGATTATTCATTTGAAATGATTAGCAATGAATGTTCAATACTTTACTGTAAGTTATAGGCAGTGGCTGCAAACAACGCCCCGCCAACGATGATTCGATCGCCTTCTTTCAAGCCGCTTTTTATTTCGGCCATACCGTTGAATTTCTTTCCGACTGTAACCGTCACTTTTTCGAACGTGTTGGGCTCTATTTCGCGCATAGATTGATAGGAATTATTTTCGAGCACGAGCGATTCAACTGGAATAGCCAATACCTTCTCGCTGGTTTGTGAGGTGATGGTTACGGTGGCAAACATTTCGGGTTTCAGAAGACCGTTTTCATTTTCTAGTTCAGTGCGCACACGAATAACGCGAGATGCAGGATCGAGCATAGTGCCTATTTTCTTAATAGAACCTTTAAAAGTCTTTTCGGGATAAGCAATGGTAGTCACGCTTACATTGTCCCCTTCCTTTACTTTGCCCATGTCACTCTCGTGGACGTTGGCCCATATCCACACAGTCTTTAGATCAGAGATAGTAAAAATGGCTGTGTTGTTATCGGTTCGAATTTGTGTTCCCTCATTAATATTTCTTTCAACAATGTATCCGGAGCGAGGAGCAATTACCCGAAACTTCGCATCCAATCGCTCAGAAGATCCACCATATAATTCCAGAATTTGTTTTTTCTCGTTGAAGTCAGATTGTGCGTTTGTACGGTCTTTTTTCGCTTCAGCGAAATCTTTTTCGCTCATCATGCCGCTAGAATACAACTCTTGCGATCGAGCCATATCTCTTTCAGCTGCTTCCAAATCAGCTTTCGCCACGTTATAGTCGTGTTGAATCGAGGTAATGACGGTACTTAAAAGGGAAGACAGGAGTTGCCCTCTTTTCACATAATCGCCTAGCGATACATTTACTTTTTCTACCGTTCCGCTGACGATGGGATAAATACGGACAACATTGTTTTCATCGAAACTAATATCGCCCACTGCTGTAAATTCATCAGCATACGGAACAGTGGAAACAGGTATCACCTGGATCAATTTCATTTGATCAGCAGTGAGTGTTATTCTTGTCTTTTGTTTTTCTTCACGAGCAATGTTTTCCGTTTTATCTTTTTTACAACCGCTAATAATCAAAAGTAAGGGTAGAAATAATTGGATGTTTTTCATGGTGTGATGGTTCAGTATTCAATAAGATTGGTTCCAACAGAGAAGTTCAATTCGTTTACATTATTGATGAAGAGTTGCTTGAGTTCGATCATCTGCAAATTGGTCTGTACATAAATTCGTTGTTGATCGATAAATTGAAGCAAACCAATATTGCGTTTTCGGAAGTTTTCGATTGTGCTTTGGTTGAGTTCACTTAATTTTTGCATGAAATCAATTTTATAATTCGATAAACCAATGCCGGAACTCTTATACCGATTATAGGCTGCTACTACTTCGTTTCGTACTTGGTTTTCCATTTGATCAAATTCCAGCGCCACTTTATCTACACTTTGTTGCGCTGCTTTAATTCCTCCCTGATTTCTGTCGAATAGCGGCAATGACATTTCTACATTGAAGCCCTGATAGGGACGCACATAGTTACTTCCTCTATCACGAGGTTGGTAGGCAAATTTGATGTCCGGTACGGCAACGGATCGTTGAAGTTTTAGATTTCGCTCTTCGTATTTTAAGTTTAATTTTTTAACGCCAAGATCGGGGTGTGATGAAACGGCTTGCTCGGCCAATAGCTTGGGGTCAAAATCTCCAGCGATTAATGGAATGATCTGTTCTACAAAAAAAGTGGTGTCAGCAGGAAATCGAAGAATGATTTTCAAGTCTGATAATGCTTTTTCTTTTTCATTGTAATTGCTAAGAGCCTCTGTTTTAATTGCGAGGTATTCCGATTCCAAACGAAGGGCTTCTGTTACTGATATAGTACCCACTTCCAATTGCTTGCGCGTAGCTTCCATCAGCTTGTCGTAGCTTGAAATTACTTGTGCAAAGAGGAGTTGTTTTTCCTGCAAGGCAGCGACCGCACTATAGGTATTGCCC
>JAJTHV010000081.1 GCA_021300095.1 Flammeovirgaceae bacterium
AATCCCAAATCCTTGTGACGGAAATAATTCATCTGATTAATCAGTATGATGGTGCCGATAATAAATAATTGGGAAATAGAAAACTGCAAAACCACCAAGCCCCTTCGTAATAAAAAACTAGACGAGTTGCGATTACTTGCCTGATTCTTAATTGCAAATACAGGATTTAATTTTGAAACTATGAGCGATGGATACAAGCCTGACAAAATACCAACAGCCGCGGTAACGCTGACCAGAAAAATCCACAGACCTGTGTCACTCAGCAAATTGATGGAGAGGTTCAATGACAAAAATGGATTTAAAAAAGTAAGAGCCATCTGCGCAAAGCCAAGTGCCAACACCACCGCTACAATCGTAATTAAACTTGACTCACCTAAAAATTGCATTACCAGTTGCCCACGCGAGCTACCCAACGTTTTGCGAATGCCCACTTCTTTCGAGCGCTTAATTGATTCGGCTGTTACCAGATTGATGAAATTGATACAAGCTGTTATCACCAAAAAAATTCCAATCACAGCCAATGCCATTAACATAGCTCGCGTGGTTGTATTGTAGTTATAATTCCCAAAACGATCGTCATAATGGATCTCAGACAAGGGTTGCAATTCATACGCTACTTTGTCCAGATTTTCACCATGGTATTTTTTAGCAAAATCAGGAAGGCGTCTTTCGAGTTCTTCAATTTTCGCATCGCTCTTTAGCAAAAAGTAACAATGCTCATCGCTCCAAATTCCGTTCCAACCTACCTCATCTTTCTCTTTTTTGATTGTAGCGTAGGATAAGATTACATCAAATGGAAAATCCGTATTCACAGGAAGGTCTTCCACGATGGCCGTCACTTTAAATTCACGACTTTCAAAATTAAATACTTCGCCAATCGCGTCTTCCTTACCAAAGTACTTTAATGCAGAAGCCTTCGAAATCACCGCTTCATTAGGTTCGTCTAATCCTTTTTTCGCATCTCCTATTAGTACTTTTCGATCAAACAAATTGAAATAGCCGGGGGGTGCATAAACTACCCCTCTACCTTCTTCAAATTTTTTCAGTTCACCATCCTTCTGAGGAATGGTAATCAGCGCACCATTACCGCGATACGAAGTGAAGATGACTTCTTCTGCCTCGGGAAAATCATTTCGAAATGCCTCCGGCAAAACAGGTGGCACACCTGCCTGAAAATCTTTACCTTGATTGCCTTCGGAACTGGAAACTACACGATAAATGCGATCGCCTTTCGCATGAAAATTATCAAAGCTTAATTGATAGCGCACCAATAAAAACAATATCAAACTAGTAGTAACTCCCAACGTAAGGCCTGAAATATTAATGATCGTACTTCCCTTCGAGCGCCACAAATTACGAATCGCTGTAGTAAAATAGTTTTTTAGCATATCGATATGATTTTAAATCAGGATGTTAAATGATATAAAAAAGTTTTATTCGTTCTTTAGTGAATCAACCGGGTTGGCTGCCGCTGCCCGCAGCGAACGATAGCCTACCGTGAGAATAGTAATGATGAGTGTACTTACAATGCCAATGGCAAATACCACCCAACTCATCTCCACACGGAAAGCAAAACCTTGCAACCATTGCTTCATTGCGTACCATGAAACAGGAACAGCCAAACCAAAGGCGATGATGATTAGTAAAATAAAGTCTTTTGAAAACATGCCTATAATATGGCCTATGGAAGCGCCCAAACTTTTACGAATGGCAATCTCTTTAGTTTTTTGTTGCGCCATAAACGAAGCAAGGCCATACAAACCAAGGCAGCCAATGAAGATGGCAATGCCGGCAAAAATTTCGAACATGCCAAACATGCGCTCCTCTTCGCGGTATTGACGATCGATGAACTGATCTAAGAAAGTATACTCAAAAAGGTATTCAGGATATTGTGAAGTCCACGCTTCCTCAATTTTTTTAATTAATGAAGAAACATTAGCCGTCTCAATTTTTATTCCGGCTTCATACGCCATATTGAAAGGCATCATCAATGCCGGCTTGATTTCCTGTTGCAACGAAGCCGCATGAAAATCTTTTACCACACCAATCACCGGTCCGGGTGTATCATTAAACCCAATGGTCACGCTCTGGCCAATGGCTTCTTTCGCAGTGGCAAAGCCCAATGTCTTCACCGCAGTTTCATTAATCACATACACCCATTTGCTGTTCTCTTTTCCGGCATTTCCAATTTTAATATCCGATTCGGTAAACCACCTTCCTTCAATCAACTCCATGCCGTACACATCTTTGTATTGGGCATCGACTGGCTTAACATTTACACTATAGCGTTGTGCATTTCCTTTCTCAGTCAAATACATGCCTGTTCCAAAATTCATATCCGACATAGGGGCGCCCAATGCAAATGTCACATCTTTCACATCTCCATCGGCCATTAACTTATTTCGGATCGCTTCAAGTTTCTCTGGTTCGCTGGAAGGCAACTTTACAGTGACTACCGCTTCTCTATTAAAGCCAAGTGGCTTTTCGCGGAAGTACGAAAGTTGACTGGAAACAACGAGCGTGCAAATGATGAGCACCTGTGCAATAAAAAACTGCAACACTACCAACATTTTGCGTAACGAAACCGAACCACTTGTCTGCTGCGACAATTTACTCTTCAATGCCTTTACCGGATTAAACTTCGATAAGATCAATGCAGGATAAGAGCCGGAGAATAATGCCGTGAGTAAAACAATACTTCCTAAAAAGAATATCACCTGTGGGTTACGAAAAAGATTCAATGCGATATCTTTTTCCAAAAAATTTCCAATCAATGGAGCCAACCACTCCGCAGCCACCACCGAAAGCAATCCGGCTATGACAGTCAATAAAAATGCTTCGCCCAAATATTGCAAAGCCAATTGGCCTTGTTGTGCCCCGAGCGTTTTACGCACACCTACTTCGCGCGAGCGGTGGATAGATAAGGCAGTAGACAAATTGATGAAGTTAACACACGCAATCACTAGAATAAATAACCCGATACAACCTAAAACAATT
>JAJTHV010000357.1 GCA_021300095.1 Flammeovirgaceae bacterium
AATTCCAATTCGTTTTTTCCTCTTTTAAAAAATTTAGACAATACAGTATCAGTCAACTGAAATTGACAGTTTGATTTCATTACCTTTTAATAATTAAAGTGTGTAAAAAATTATGATCAGCTTGATCTCAATAAACGAATCACCTGTCGTTCGCTAGTGAGTCCACATTGCCTAGCCATTTGTTTGCGGCTCATATCCGGATTATCCGATAACTTCTTCAACACTTCCTTGCGCAAAATGGATGTGTATTCGTTTACCGTGATACCCGTTTCGCGCTTGAAGATGCGGGTAAGGTTACGCGGACTCATACAAGCTCTATCTGCCAATTGCGAAAGGCTCATTCGCGCTTGCAGATTATCTTGCAGAAAGTCTTGCACCTGATGAATACCGGAGTGAATATGGTTGCGGTATTTCATAAAAGAACTCTCTTGCGAATCCGCACCACTTCTTCGAACATACACCACCAACTCACGAGCTACCTTATGCGATAGGTGTTCATCTGTAAGTTGTTCTAAAATGTACAATGCCAAATCAATTCCCGCTGTCACACCGGCACTTGTATAAATGCCATCGCATTCAGTAAACAAAATATCTTCCACTAATTGAATGCGCGGGAAACGCTTTTTTAATTCGGCGGTGCGTTTCCAATGTGTGGTGCATTTTCGTTCGTTGAGTAAGCCCGCAGCAGCCAGCATAAAAGCTCCTGTACAAATAGAGGCTAAGCGTACTCCGGAAGCATGCATCTCTCCTACCCATTTCAACAACGCTTTGTCGCCCGTCAACTGCTTCGATATCAAGTAAGATACCTCGGCTCCCGCCACCATTAAAAAATCCCCCGGAAGAAGTTGAACCTGACTGTAATGCGGTAGGCTACCAAATGGAAAATCACTTGAAGCCGAAAGGTCCGTTTCATGCGAACAATAGTGGATCTCCAACTTTGCGCCTTGCTCTATTGCCTCCTGAAAAACCTGCATAGGCCCAGCGAGGTCGAGCAAATGTGTGCGCGGTAAAACCAGAAAAACTATTTTAGTCGTGTTCATACGCGATTTCTGTTAGCAAACGTACAGGAAAGATACGCGTAAGGAAGGACAGATCAGTGACAAATCCGGCCAAGATTTGTGGTCATAGTAAAAGCCGTGCAATCAAGGCAAAACAGAAGGGATTCACCCCCAACAACAAACGGATTTGAATGACAAAAATGGACAAGATTGTTTAGAAAACTTCAAGTGGCACATCCAAGTCTTAAACATCTTCAGATGGACGAGGTTTAATTCCCCAATAAAAACACTAATTTTAGAACTTGATTATGAAGAAACTGCTTTGGCTTGGGTTTATTATTGTCTTATCCGGATGCGGATCGTCATCTTCATCTAGCAGCAAGAAAGTAGTAAAACCTCGCTACCATCATGTATGGGCCAAGGGCAATAAATACCGGATTGATATTCCTATCGGCAATCGCCACATCCGGCTCTTTCAGCGAAAGCGAACCAAAGCCGTCAAAATGAAATAGACTGAGTTTAACTCAAGCCTTTCATCACAATCTCCAGATTCTTGCGCAGAAACATTTTCACCATCGTGACTTGGTTGACGTGTGCGCTCACAATCGAGCCATAGAAAAGTGTAGTGAGCAAATTGCAGATGTCGCGTGTAGACGCTGACTTGGTAATTTCTTTTTTAAAAATCGCTTCCAACGCAAACTTCTCCATCATCTGATCAAGTGATAGAATTTCTACCAAGTGAATATCGGCCACCTCGGGGAAAAGCAATTTCTTCTCTTCTGCTTTCAAAGGAAATGGCTTGGGTGCGCGGCTTAAATCCGACAGGTATGCAAACAGACTCAAGATGATACCCGGGTGCGCCTCAAAATCTTCACTGAGTTTGTCAAACAGATAAGTAATGCCTGATAGCCCTTCCTTGGGCTTATCGCGAAGCTCCACCGTGCGCTTCAGGCACCAGATGCGGAAGTAGTACATCAACATATCTTCCTTGGCGGGGAAATATTTGAAGAGGGTGACTTTTGAAATTTTGGTTCGCTTGCAGATTTCCGTAACGTGAATCTTGTCAAACGATTTAGATCCGATCAGCTTTACCATTTGGTCGAGGATCACCAATTTCAAACGAGCTGCTTTTTCTTTTCGTAGGTTCATAGTAAAGTTCAGGCCGAAATAATACATTTAACTATCAAAACCAAAATCTAAATCCATGAAGGGCCTTTATTTACTCCTGTTTACTATCCTTATTTTTTCCTGCAATAAGCCAACTTCTGAAGAACGCACCACCGGTGTGCTGGCCGACTCCGCCATGGTGGTATCGGCTCATCCTCTTGCCTCCCAGATTGGCGTAGACATCATGAAAAAGGGTGGGAATGCCATCGATGCGGCCATCGCCACACAATTGGCTCTCTCTGTATCCTTTCCGGCTGCCGGCAATATCGGTGGCGGTGGGTTTATGGTCATCCGGTTGAAAGATGGTACTACCACTACACTCGACTTTCGCGAAATGGCACCCGCTGCGGCCACTACCAATATGTACCTCGATGAGAAAGGCGAAGTCATTACCGATTTAAGTCTAAAAGGTCATTTGGCTTCCGGTGTGCCGGGATCTGTGGACGGCATGGTGGAAGCGCATAAAAAATATGGTTCACTTCCGTGGAAGGATTTGGTACAACCCGCCATTGATTTGGCTACCAACGGTGTAGTTCTTACCGACCGTGAGGCATTGTGGTTCAATCAGGCGAAAGCCAATCTCGAAAAATACAACTCGGTAAAGCCCGAATTTTTAATACGCGAAGAATGGAAAGCCGGAGACACTGTGAAATGGTTGGCGATGGCCGCCACATTAGAACGCATCCGCGACAATGGCCGTGCCGGTTTCTACGAAGGCAAAACAGCCGAAGACTTAGTGGCAGAAATGCAACGCGGCAAGGGCATCATCACCCTCGAAGATCTAAAAAACTATAAGTCCGTTTGGCGCGACCCCATCATCGCGTTCTATAAAGATTATAAAATCATATCTATGCCGCCATCATCCAGCGGTGGTATTTGTCTCTTGCAATTACTCAAATCCATCGAGCCTTATCCGGTCAGTAATTGGGGCTTTCATTCGGTCAACTCAATCCATTTACTGACAGAGGCTGAGCGCAGAGTGTTTGCTGATCGGGCTAAATTTTTAGGTGATCCAGACTTCTTTAAAGTGCCTGTTCAACAGATGCTTTCCAATGAGTATATCGCGGAACGCATGAAGACTTTTAATCCTGAAAAGGCAACACCCAGTTCGGAAGTAAAGTCAGGGAACATTCCCGGTTATGAATCCGAAGAAACCACTCACTTTTCGGTAGTCGATCCGCAAGGCAATGCCGTGGCCGTCACCACCACTCTCAATGGATGGTTTGGATCTTTTGTGGTGGTGGATGGATCCGGATTTTTGATGAACAACGAAATGGACGACTTCAGTGTGAAGCCGGGCGTACCCAACATGTATGGAGCAATTGGCGGAACAGCCAACAAAATAGAACCGGGCAAGCGTATGCTGAGTGCGATGACTCCAACTATTTTAGAAAAGGATGGTAAACTGTTTATGGTGTTGGGATCACCCGGTGGCACTAAAATCATTACAGGTGTATTTCAAACCATCGTGAATGTAATCGAACACGACATGACGATGCAGGAGGCAGTCAACGCCAAGCGACTGCACAGCCAATGGTTGCCCGATGCGATCTTACCCGAGAAGGGCGCTCTGAATGAGCAAGACAGTATCAAGCTCGCCAGCATGGGTCACAAGTTCACCTTCATCAAAGGTACCGGCTTCGGGCGTGTAGATGCTATTCTGATCCGAGATGGCAAACTGGAAGGTGCAGCAGACTACACCCGAGGCGATGATAAGGCGGTAGGCTACTAATTTTGTCAAAATTGAAAATGTCGTTTTCGGTGATCGGCTTCAATCCTTATCTTCGGGCAAAATTTAACTCATGAGTCAGGCCAATCTATCGCACCTACAGAAAGTTGCAACCCAAGTAAGAAGAGACATCGTTCGCATGGTGCATGCCTGCCAAAGCGGTCACCCAGGTGGTTCATTAGGTTGTGCCGATTTTTTAGTGGCTCTCTATTTTCACCAGTTGAAGCACTCATCTGCATTTAGCATGGATGGCAAGGGCGAAGATTTGTTCTTCTTATCCAATGGGCATATTTCACCGGTGTGGTATTCGGTGCTGGCGCGTGCAGGCTATTTTGATGTGGAGGAGTTGAGCACCTTTCGTTTTTTAAACACCCGCCTGCAAGGACATCCTACTACACACGAACACCTTCCTGGGGTGCGCATTGCCTCGGGTTCATTAGGTCAGGGTTTGTCCGTAGCATTGGGCGCAGCGCAAGCCAAGAAGATGAACAACGACAATCAGTTGGTGTATGTGCTGATGGGCGATGGTGAACAACAGGAAGGCCAGGTGTGGGAAGCTGCGATGTATGCAGCTCACAACAAAATAGATAACGTAATTGCCACCATCGATTATAATGGACAACAGATTGACGGACCGGTTGATAAAGTTCTCTCCCTCATCGATTTAAAAGCGAAATGGGAAGCGTTTGGTTGGACCGTGTTGGAGTTCAATGGCAATAACATGGAGCAAACTGTTGAGGCTCTCGAAAAAGCAAAATCATTGACCGGCAAAGGCAAACCTGTGATGAACATCATGAAAACCGAAATGGGCTTTGGCGTAGATTATATGATGGGCTCGCACAAGTGGCATGGCGTAGCACCGAATGACGAAGAGCTTAAAAAAGCCCTCGCCCAACTGGAAGAAACACTGGGGGATTATTGAAAAACCAGTTGACAATTTTGCAATTGACAGTAGGCAATTGATTAAGGATCAGTTGACCGTAGGGGTATTAATTATTTGGTAGTAGGCAGTGAGCAGTATGCAGTTGACAACAAGCAATTGACAATTGACAATAGGTTGGTGCAGAGTAGTAAAGTAGGTCGAGTCAGCTAATTTTCAAATTGCCTCATCTTCAAATTTTCAAATTTACTAATTATCGAATTAGCTAATTTCCAAATTTCAAATTACTTAATTTTCAAATCGGTTTAAGCCTTCTTCTTCTTAAAAAACCGTCCCTTTTTCTCAGGTGCATTTTCAGCGAGCGTCAAGCATTCTGCCAAAGTGAGTTCTGCAGGTTCTTTTCCTTTCGGGATTTTTACGTTCTTTTTACCTGCTTTAATATAAGGTCCGAAGCGACCGTTTAGAATCTGAACATCGGCATTTTCAGCAAACAACTTGATGGTTTTGTTGGCATCCGATTCGCGTTTAGCCAAAATCAATTCCACCGCTCTTTCAGGTGTAACCGTGTATGGATCTTCTCCTTTCGGGATGGACACAAACTTCTTATCGTGAAGCACATAAGGACCGAAACGTCCAATGTTGGCAACGACCTGCTTTTCTTCAAACAAACCTAAATCGCGTGGCATCTTGATCAACTCAAGTGCATCTGCCAGCGTTACATTTTCAATAAACTGACCCGCGCGAAGACTCGCGAATTTTGGCTTTTCACCACCGTTGTCATCTGGGTTCTCTCCTACCTGAATGTACGCTCCGAACTTACCCAACTTCACATATACATTCTTTCCGGACTTCGGATCGACACCCAAATCGCGGCTCTTATTTTGAACCGAAGAACGCTCAACTAACTCTGTTTTAGTTACTGTCTTATGGAATGGCTTGTAAAACTTGCCAATCATTTTTTGCCACTTCAAATTGCCGTTGGCGATCTCATCAAACTCCTGTTCGATCTCTGCCGTGAACGAATAATTGGTGATGTCCGGGAAATGCTCCACCAAAAAGTCATTCACAATCATGGCAATATTGGTCGGGAATAACTTGTTGCTCTCGGCACCGGTAATTTCCTTCTCAATCACGCTGGTGATTTTCTTTCCTTTCAATTGAAGCACTGTGTACGAACGCTCTACACCTTCGCGGGCTTCTTTTATTACATACCCACGCTTCTGTACAGTTGAAATAGTGGGCGCATAAGTTGATGGTCGGCCAATGCCTAGTTCATCCAATCGTTTAACAAGCGCTGGTTCGGTATAACGTGCTGGATGTCTGGTAAATGTCTGTGTGGCATTCAACTCACCCAAATCCAGTTTCTGACCTACTTTTAGTGGAGGTAATACTTTGCTTCCCTCGTCTTCGCCCTCTTCACCATCCTCATCATCTTTCGATTCCATATACACTTTCAGGAATCCTTCAAACTTCACCACTTCACCCGATGCAGTCAGCTTACGATCACTCTTAGAAATGGTGATCGATGCAGTTGTTCTTTCCAACTCGGCATCGGCCATCTGCGAAGCAATAGCGCGTTTCCAAATCAATTCGTACAAACGCTTGGCGTTGCGATCCATACTCGGATCCGCCATCAACGAAAAATCGGTAGGACGAATGGCTTCGTGAGCTTCTTGTGCATTATCCGATTTGCTTTTGAATTTGCGCGTGTGAATAAACTCTTTTCCATATGCGGAACCTATTTGCTTCACAGCTCCATCTACTGCTTCAGTCGATAAGTTTACCGAGTCAGTACGCATATAAGAAATGAAACCGGACTCATATAACTTCTGCGCCACCAACATGGTTTGCGACACCGAGAATCCCAATTTTCTACCTGCTTCTTGTTGCATGGTAGATGTGGTGAATGGAGGTGCCGGTGTTTTCTTTGCAGGCTTCTTTTGCAAATCGCCAATAGAAAACTCAGCTCCTTTGCAGGTTTCTAAAAAGGCCATCGCATCTTCTTCTTTGGCAAACTTTTCAGAAAGCTCGGCCAGCAGTTGCTTGCCTTTTCCTAAATCAAAAATCGCGTTGACACGGAATGAGGATTTCGTTTCGAATTTTTCGATTTCGCGCTCACGCTCTACAATCAACTTTACCGCTACCGACTGCACACGTCCGGCTGAAAGTCCGGTCTGAATTTTCTTCCATAATATAGGTGAAAGCTCGAAGCCCACGAGGCGGTCGAGTACCCTGCGCGCCTGTTGGGCATTTACCAGATTAATATCAATTCCACGTGGGGTTTTGATCGCATTCAGAATGGCGTTTTTGGTGATTTCCGTAAAAACGATCCTTCGAGTTTTTTTATCTGTAAGGTCTAAAACCTCCTTTAAATGCCACGAAATGGCCTCTCCTTCGCGGTCCTCGTCAGTCGCCAGATAAACTACATCGGCAGCTTTGGCAAGGCTCTTTAAGTTCTTGATTATCTCCTTCTTATCAGGCGATACTTCGTATTTCGGCTCGAAGTCGTTCTCTACATCAATGGCCGCATTTCCTTTCTGTAAATCGCGAATATGCCCCATGCTGGAGGCCACTTTATAGTCTTTACCTAAAAAGCTCTCGATTTTCTTTATTTTAGATGGCGACTCAACGATTACAAGATTCTTCGACATGCCGGATATTAATATTAAAGGCCTCAAATATCCGTAAAATTTTAAAACCGCAAATTACCGTTCGACCGGATAGTGGAAAATGCAGACTAATTTGAATTTAAAATCGTTGGGTTTTAAAGCAGTCATCCGCTTGATTCACATTAACTTGCGTTTGTTGTATGAAACAATTTAAGACCTGCCTAAAATACATCGAAAGAATTTTTAGCCACTACATCTATTTCAGGGAATCAACCAAATTGCGATAAAATGAGTCGTAAACTTTTTCTCATCCGTCATGCTGAAACTTCCGACAAGGAAATAGGCGAAACCGATTTGGATCGGAAACTCACACCAAAGGGCATAAAAGATGCAAAACTGCTTCATAAAATTCTGATCGAACATCCTAATTCTCCTCAAGTGATATTGCACAGCCACGCAACGCGCACCACACACACAGCCAAGTTGTTAGCAGGTTCCACATCCATTCAATTGATTTCTCAACCGGCTATTTATCATGCAGCTCCAAAAAATCTGTTAGAGATCGTTCAGCAATTGAATGATGAATGTTCGAGTGTTGCACTGGTAGGTCACAACCCTACGATTAGCGCTTTCGCGAATGATATAGCTACGGAATTTGTGGGAAGTTTTTCTCCGGCTACCGTTGCCAGTTTTCAGTTTGAAGTGAATAAATGGGCAGAAGTTATGCCTGGAAGTGGCGTGTTGACACTATTTAAAGAGCCCAATATTTTATGATTCCCAACATTTTCCTTTACTTTAGCCATTCTTTCTCTCATGGAAATTTCAGTAGAATCGCTCATCCGGCAAAGTATTGATCAACAACGTATTCTTCTGGTCGGAAATCAGCGCAAAAAGCTCTCTCAGTTCATCCGACATATTCTTTCCTTCAATCATAAGGCGTTTAACTTTTTTTCAGAAGGTCAATTGACTGAACAAAAAGGAGCTCCAGTTCTTATCATCGAAAGTGATTCACAGCTTTCTGAATTTGAACATCATGTTTTACTTCTTTCTGCAACCTTAGAGGATCGCTTGACCGAATTTGCCTCGTTGGCTGACGCAACTCCAAAAGGTGGCACACTCATCTACCCGGAAGCGGACTCAAAATTGAAATCAATCGGTACCAAAGAACGTGCCGATGTGCAGCCCATACCCTACAAGGTTATTCCTCACGAAATAAAAAACGGTGTAACTACGCTGATAACCAGCACCAACGAGAAATTCCCATTGCATATAAGTGGTGATGAGAACATGTTACTATTAGCCGCTGCGAAAGAACTGCTCAAGAAAATCGGCATCTCCTCCAGTCAGTTTTACAAAGCCGCGGCCACTCTGTCTTAATTAGTATACTTTTTGTTTGTCCCCTTTATGAAGCTGCACTTAAAAATTCCTCTTTGCTTTTTTGACTTAGAAACTACGGGGATCAACATTTCACAAGACCGTATTATTGAAATTGCGGTGATTAAGTTAATGCCCAATGGCGAAACCATTCGCAAAACCAACTTGATCAACCCTACCATACCTATTCCGGCTGAGTCTACCGCCATTCATGGTATTACCAATGCAGATGTGAAAGACAAACCTGTTTTTAAAGAGGTGGCGAAAGAGTATGTGAAGTTTCTGGAGGGTGCCGACTTGGCCGGATTCAATATTCTGAAGTTTGATATGCCCATGCTCGTAGAAGAATTTTTGCGTGCCGAAGTAGAGTTTGATTATAGTCGCAAAAAACTGATTGACGCGCAGCGCATTTTTCACTTGATGGAAAAACGGACCCTCTCTGCCGCCTACCAATTTTATTGTGGTAAAGATTTGAGCGATGCCCACTCTGCCGAAGCCGATACGCAGGCCACGATGGACGTATTGTTGGCGCAAGTAGAACGCTATGAAAATCAACCTGTGACCGATGCACTCGGCAAAAAGATCGGAATGATCACCAACAGTGCAGAAGCATTGAGCCAACTCACATCATCCGAGTTAGTGGATTTGGCCGGCCGGATGATTCGCAACGAACGCGGTGAAGCCGTATTCAACTTTGGAAAACACAAAGGCAAGACGGTGCTGAACGTGTTTAAAGCTGAACCAGCCTACTACGATTGGATGATGAATGGTGACTTCGCGCTCGACACCAAACGATGGTTGACAAAGATTAAGTTAAGTGTGCTTACAGGTAAATAGTCCTGTCGCTAAATTCCATCAAGTTTAAACTTCTTTCCAGGTATGGTCTGCCAGCAGCCGCACAGCAGCTACAAAGTTGTAGGGTGATTTAGCGCCCCATTCTTTCGGGCCGATCATAGATAAAATGTTAGAGCCATCGGCATTCTCATACAAATAATACAACTGACCGATCACAGGACTAAAGCTTAATTTGGCTTCGTAAATCAACATACTCAGTTCCTTGCGCTTCTGTATTTCTTTAGCTTGAATGGCCAACAATTCGATCTGTTGCCGTATCTGCGTAAGCATCATGTTAGTTTGCTCTTCCATAGCACTCAGTGCCTGGTGACGAATAATGCCCGCTTCGTTGGGTTTAATTACCGCTCCCGATACGGAAGAAGAATACGGCAACACGCTCATCTGTTTGTGATAGATTTCGGTGTTGGTAGCCACATCTCCTTCTGCCCGATGATGTGCTTGCGTGACCTTTAAAAAACCTTTAGGCGTGATATCGTGATGGACATGCAATACCAAGCGGTTGTCTTTGAAAAATCGAGTTTCAAATTGCTGCGAATCGATTACGGTACACTGAATGAAGTCGGCCAACTCATTATCCTTCAACTCTTCCAATTGGTCATTCGGGTAAACCGAATAACTGGAATCAAACGCAATATCTTCAATGGACACCCAACTCATGTGAATGAACAATTGACGTGTATTGTCGCCTAATTGAATCTTGTAAACACCTGACTTCGGTCGGTTGCCAATTTCGTATGTTCCCTTTTCGGGGAACAATTGCCACGAGGCTAGGAAGTTGTACAGGTCTGTCATGCGCAACAATGGGTTTACATTCGATCAGTAATCGAAAGCAATTGTAACACCCAAATGATGGTTATGGTTTATAGTATTGCAATGCTTCGGGCATCCAGCCGTTCAAATCTTTGATACGGGTTTCATCGGATGGGTGCGTAGACATAAATTCAGGTGGTTTTTGTCCGTTGCTGCCGGCTGTCATGCGCTCCCAAAACTTAGGCGCCTGCTTCGGATCGTATCCCGCCATCGCCATGAAAATCAAGCCGATATGATCTGCTTCTGACTCGTGGGTGCGTGAGAACTTCAACATACCCAGATTCGCACCCATACCAACTGCTTCCATAAAGATCTGGCGTGTCATGGTGGGGTTTTGGCCCATGGCTGTACCCAGCGTAGACACACCCAATTGCTGTATCATGCCTTGGCTCATGCGCTCGCGGCCGTGATTCGCAATGGCGTGTGCTACTTCATGCCCCATTACCACTGCAATGCCTGTCTCGTCTTTGCAGATCGGAAGAATGGCGGTGTAGAATGCCACTTTGCCTCCGGGCATACACCAAGCATTCACTGTTTTATCGTCTTGAATAAGGTTGAACTCCCATGCAAAATCAGCTAATTGATCAGAGGCGCCTTTCTGAGCCATATATTGTTCTACCGCCTTCTGGATTTTGGTACCAACACGTTTGATCATGGCTACCTGCTCTTGGTTAGTTGAGAGTGGGCCTTTCTTAATCACCTCCTGATATTGGGTCGCGGCCATGCCGTTAATCTCCGAGCTGGAAATCAAACTGAATTGTTTCCTTCCCGTTACCGGAACGGTGGCACAACCAAAAAACAAAAACAGGAAACTGAGTAGTGCGAGCTTCTTCATCATGGCATTTATTTGCTTCGCGTAAAGATAAAACGAAGGTCTGATAAAACATTGTTTCTTTAAAAAGGATTTAGCATGATATTCTTCTAAATTTGCCACAAAAAAAAGCTATGCGGATTTTTGCCATTGGCCGAAACTATGCGGAACACATTCAGGAATTGAACAATGAGCGCCCGGATGAGCCCGTCATCTTCACCAAACCGGATACAGCGGTACTTCGAAACAATGCTCCCTTCTACTATCCGTCTTTTTCATCAGACGTGCACCACGAAGTAGAAT
Source organism: Flammeovirgaceae bacterium (assembly GCA_021300095.1). Lineage (GTDB taxonomy): Bacteria > Bacteroidota > Bacteroidia > Cytophagales > Cyclobacteriaceae > ELB16-189. The sequence goes on from JAJTHV010000357.1 coordinate 11,537, forward strand.
TGGTTTTGCGAGTTTGCAAAGAGGGAAAAAACATTGAAGAGAAATTCGCATCCAAATATTATGATGCGATTGGTGTAGGCATCGACTTCACCGCACGCGACATCCAAACGAAACTAAAAGCGAAGAGCTTGCCGTGGGATATTGCCAAAGGATTTAACGGCTCCGCCCCTATTTCTGATAAATTTATCCCGGTCGATCAATTCAACGATGTGAAGAACATCAATTTCAAACTGGAAGTTGATGGGCAATTAAAACAAGAAGGCAATACACAATTGCTTTTATTTTCGTTCGATTACTTCATCGCCTACTTGTCGAAGTTTTTTACCCTTCGCACGGGCGATTTAATTTTTACCGGTACCCCCAAAGGTGTTGGCCCCGTCACTATTGGAAATAAGTTAACCGCCTATATCGAGAATGAGAAGTTGCTGGAGTTTGAAGTTCGTTAGCTATCTGATCGGAGTACTCATTTGTTACATCCCCGATACGACTCATGCGCAATACAGCTTACCCAACGAAGTGCCGGTAGGCGACAAAGCGCTTGATTTACAGCCTTATCTTTTCCCCATCAACCCGGGGAGCACCAATTTTTTGGCCGGAACCATGGGTGAATTGAGATCCACTCACTTTCACGCAGGAATTGATGTGCGCACCAATAGCATGATTGGGGCACCCGTGCTGGCTACACAGCAAGGTTATATCTCCCGCATCATTGTTGGAGCCTATGGATATGGACATGCTGTAATCATCACGCATCCGGATGGTAACTCATCGCTCTACGGACATCTGGACAAATTTAAAGGCCCCGTTGCTGCGCATGTTTTGAAAGAACATTACACCCGAAAATCATTTGACCTCGATTTGAATTTTACGCCTGATCAATTTCCGGTGCAACGTGGTGATACCATTGGGCTATCCGGAAACACAGGTGGTTCTGCCGGGCCACACTTGCATTTTGAAATTCGTGATAGCAATAACTTTGCATTAAATCCACTGGCCTTTGGTTTTACCGAAATCAAAGATGTGCTCCCTCCTTTCGCCATCAAGGTGGCACTTACCACCATGGATATCAACTCGCGCATCAATGATCGCTTTGGTCGGTTTGAATTTAACTTGGTAAAGTCGGGGAACTCATACATTTTACCCAATCCCATTTTTGCCAATGGTAAAATTGGAATTGAGTTGCTAGCTCACGACCGCATTGACCGATCTCAGTTTCGCTGTGGGATTAACTACATCGAGTTACTGGCCGATAGTACCAGCATCTTTACACAAGAGATTAATCAAATCAATTTCGAGGAAAGCTATGACATTCCATCTCTCATGGATTTTAAGTCACTAAAAACGCGAGGGCTTCGTTTCAACAAATTGTATGTGTCGGACGGGAATCCTCTCAGCTTGTTCAAGAATGTGAAAAATCAGGGCTTGGTAACTATTCATGATGGCTTGAATAAAATACAAATCCGTTTACGCGATTTTTCTGGAAATGAAACTTTCGTAAAATTCTCATTGAAACAAGATCCGCTCACCAATCAGGTTTCATTCTTAGAAGCACCTGTCAAACCGATTGATTTTGATTTGCAGGAAAACACGATGACGGTGAATTCAAAAGTTTGCCCCAATAAAAAGACTTCCGCACAACTGTATGCTAATGGAACCCTTCAAGAATTAGAAGCTGCTTACACAGGGCTAACGAAAAATGTGTTTCTGATCGACACGCGAAAAATAATCCCTGACTCCATTCGCACGTGTGCGGGTACACTTCAATTTCAGTATAAAGACAGAATCCCTTCCGGCACCGACTACAATTATTACAGTGATTGGTTTGATGTGGAATTCAAGAAAGGAAATCTATATGATACCATGTTGCTCAATACGGACTACGAATTTGCTGGCAAACGAGAGCGATTCACGATCGGTAATTTGCTCACGCCCATGCACCAAAAAATCAAAGTGACTTTAAAACCAAAGCAGTCGTATCCACTACCAGAAAAAACTTCAGTTTATCACTTAGAAGGCAAGCGCTACGAGTATTTGGGCGGCCAATGGGTGAATGGCAAGATTGAATTTGAAACTCATGAGTTGGGTGATTTTACGTTAGCCACCGACTCGATTCCTCCATCGATCCGCAGAATCTACTGCACGAAAAATTCAGCCCGCTTTCGAATTGGCGATAACCTTACCGGAATTTCGAGTTTTGAGGCAAACATTAATGGCGAATGGCTGTTAATGATTTACGATTACAAGACGGGTATCATTCAGTCTGAAAGGCAGGATAAAACCAAATTGCTGAAAGGTAAATTTGAATTGAAGGTGACGGATAGAGCAGGCAACCAGCGGGTTTATCAGCAAGTAATACTTTGAGTAGTTAGAAGAAGACAAAAACAAAATCATATATTCTTATGGCACTTTCAGTTGGAACCAAAGCACCGGCATTTAAAGCAAAAGATCAGGATGGCAACCTTGTTTCGCTCGCTGATCTGAAAGGAAAAAAAGTAGTTCTTTACTTTTATCCCAAAGACATGACCCCCGGCTGTACGGCCGAAGCGTGCAGTTTGCGAGATAATTACAAAGCGTTACAAAAGGCAGGATATGAAGTGTTAGGCATCAGTTCGGATGATGAAAAGTTGCACAAAAAGTTCATTGCGAAAGAAAAGCTTCCTTTCCGCTTATTGGCTGATACGGATAAAGCCGTGCATGAGCTATTCGGAACGTGGGTAGAGAAATCAATGTATGGTCGAAAATACATGGGCACCGCACGAGTTACCTACATCATCGATGAGAATGGTATCATCAGCGAGGTCATTGAAAAGGTAGATACCAAGAATCATGCAGAACAAATCTTAGGCGGTGGTAAATCCGAATCAAAACCAACAAAAACAGCTCCTGCCAAGGCTGCCAAGAAAACCGCTAAAAAAGCCGTTAAGAAAACAGCTAAGCCAGCGAAGAAAACGAAAAAGAAATAATCTAGTATTGATTGCTGCGCAGCATGACTAGCGTACAGGCTTCAATCGCTTCCACTCCAGATTCTTCAGCTAGCTTTTCAAACTCAGCGTTTTCAGTACCGGGATTAAATATGATACGCTTGGGCTGTAAACTCAACAGATAGTTATAATAAGGAGGCTGGTGTTGTGGCCCAATATACATGGTGATTGTGTCGACATCCTGAATGACGGGCTGATCATTCATATTCAGAATCGGTTGCCCCATCACCTCTCCTGTTTTAATTCCAATGGGTACAATCGTGTGTTGATATGAAATTAACATCTCTGAAGCCAAATATGCATATCGAGATGCATTGGGTGTCGCTCCTACCACTACTGTTTTTTTGTTCATACTGAATGCAATATAAGGAAGGTCTATTTGGAAGAGGAACGCTTCATTGCATTTTTTATGAAAATGTCGCTAAGAAGGGATTATTAAATTTTCCTGATTGGTAGGATGATGAATGACAATTGGTTAACTAGAAAATGTGATGCGTTATCCAATTACATCTGACTATACTTACCACAACCACGTGGAGTTGATTCGAGGTGGAAAGGATTTCTTTTCCTTATTGATGAAGTTGATTGATGAAGCTCAATCCTCTATTTATTTCCAAATCTATATTTTCGATGAAGATGAAACCGGTAAGACGGTTGCTGCTTCCCTTTGCGCGGCAGCCAAGCGCGGAGTGCATGTGAATCTGCTGGTCGATGGGTACGCTTCTCAAAATTTATCCGATTCATTCGTTCAATCTTTAAAAGAAACGGGCGTACAATTTCGCTGGTTCAATTCATTCATCAAAAACAATCGGAATTACCTGGGCAGAAGACTTCACCACAAAGTGATTGTGATCGATGATCAACGTGCATTTGTATGCGGACTTAACATCAGCAACCGATACAACGATACAGCGGAAAGTAAGGCGTGGTTGGATTGGGCTGTTTACACAGAGGGCGAAACGGCATCTGTCCTTTCAAAAATTTGTCAGCGCAGAGCGAAAGTATCTCCCGAAAATTCACCCACCAAAATACCGACCGTCAAGGGCTCCTGTGCTGTAAAAGTAAATGTGAATGACTG
>JAJTHV010000187.1 GCA_021300095.1 Flammeovirgaceae bacterium
ATAGGTGCGCATCAATATTTCATCTTCATCCGATAGTGATTTATCCATACCCATTTTTTCAAGATAAGCACCGAGGTAGAAACGACTTACATAATGCTGCCATTGCTCGGCCCACTGCTCTAAGAATTCGAGATCTTTCTCCCGATAGTTTTCATTGAGCAATATTTTGCCGAAGGCCGCATAGTGGAATGATCGCATCATGCCAGCCACATCTTTCAATGGGTTCTTCTTCAGTCTGCGTTCGCTGACGCTAAAACCAGGTTCGCCTTCAAAATCAATGATGATAAAGTCCTTACCGGTAAACAACACTTGCCCTAAGTGATAATCGCCATGAATACGTGTTTTGATCGCGCTGATCCTGGTTTGATATATTTGGCTGAAACATTCCAGAATATCATCTTCCATTTTCAAAACTTCCTGCGCCAACTTCTGTGTTTCGTTGTTTAGTTTAGGAAGGCTTTGCTCCAGTAGCTTAAAGCGATCGCGCAATAACTTGCGCAAGCTCGAATACAACGAACGCTGGTAATTGGCAGAAAAATATTCGGGAGCAAAAGCAGGTGTCACCGAATCGGAAGCCAACGCCAAGTGCATCTCAGCTGTGCGTTGTCCTAAGCGCACAACCCGTTCATAAAAACCGCGGCCAATAAATTCTTGTATCAACTCAGGCGCTTCTTCAAACTTAATGGCATCGCGATTGATCAGTTTGGGCAACTTCTCCTTTTTCGCCTTGGCCATCACCCGCTCATAAAAACGACCCACCGAGTCGATGGTCATCACCCAACTGTCACCTTGGTTTTCTACTTTTTCTTGCAGCAAGCCAAACACTGTCACCTTACCTTCATTATCACGGTACTCGATACTTCCTGCATACTTAGGCGCATTGCGGAAGCTGGTATTCTCAGACAAGAAGCGAACAATTTCAAGATCAGGATTGATTTCATTTTCAATCTTGCGATAGAATTTGAAGAAATACTGATCATTGTAGATAATAGCTGTGTTGCTTTGATCTGCCTTCAGAATCTTCGATTCTACTTTTTCAGAATTCAGCTTTGCATACACACTTGAGTTGAACTCCAGCGTGCCTTCATCATCTTTGACGCGCAACTTGCGATCCATTCCGGCAAATAGAAAATCACGGAACGTTTTGTCGTAGCTGCTGTCTAAGATAAATCCTGTAACGCCCTGAATTTCTGCACGACTTACTACGCTTTGTGCGGTGTATTCAATCCGATCGAAGATGCTTTCGGTTGGCACAAAGCACATCGGCAAGAAATAAAACTCTGGCAGTCGTTGCACATAGTCTACCTCGATGATCGTGAGAAAATGAGTTTCTCCTTCCACCTTCAGCGGAATGACTTTGTGAATACTCATCTTGCTGATCACCTTGGCCTTTCCACCAAACCAGCGGCACTTCTTCATGAATGGCTGAAGGATCTTTCTTTCAAAGACGCGCACTTCATTGTAATTGAAGAACAAGCGCTCCCACGAAATATCAGTTTTGTATAAATATAGTTCTGTGTTTGTACTGACTACGTCTTTCTTCTCGCCTGCATCTGCCTGAAACCAGAAATAGCCGTACGGCCCAATAGTGATGGAATAATCGCCATCGCCTACATTCAAGAATCGATTCTGACTAAATACTTCGGTGATGTCGCAGTCTTTATATTCTGCTAAATTCAGAATCGTAGCCTGCGAAAACTGTGACAAATTAGCCACCACAATCATGCGTTGATTTTGGTAGGCACGTGCAAAAGCCAAGACTTTGGCATTCGAACTTTCAATGAATTTTAAATCGCCACGGCCAAACACATTCAGTCGCTTGCGCATGGCCAACACATTTTTTACCCACCACATCAATGAGGATGGATTTTCTTCGTGTGTCGCTACATTCACCGATTCATATCGATATACCGGATCGGTTATCACCGGCAAATACAATTTTTGCGGATTGGCATCGGAGAACCCTGCATTGATGTTCATGTTCCACTGCATGGGAGTACGAACACCAAAACGATCTCCTAAATAAATATTATCGCCCATACCAATTTCATCTCCGTAGTAAAGAACCGGAGTTCCCGGCAAGGAGAATAAAATCGTATACAGCAATTCAATTTTTCTGCGATCGTTATTGAGCAGCGGTGCTAATCTTCTTCGAATACCTAAGTTGTGCTTGGTATTCGGATCAGTGGCGTAGGCTTTAAACAAATAATCTTTCTCTTCCTCCGTCACCATGTCCAATCCAATTTCATCGTGGTTGCGAAGGAACAGTGCCCATTGGCTATTCAGCGGAGTGGCCGGTGTCTGTTCAATAATATCGATGATCGGATAGCTGTCTTCCGTACGTAAGCCAAGAAATAAGCGAGGCATGAGTGGATAGTTGAAACTCATGTGGCACTCTTTGCCATCGCCAAAATATTGTGCTGCATCTTCCGGCCACAAATTGGCTTCGGCCATTAAGATGCGATCTTCATAGTGATTATCGATATGTGCGCGAATCTTTTTGATGAAGGCGTGTGTTTGCGGCAGGTTCTCGCAGTTGGTACCTTCTTCCTCAAAGAGAAACGGAACAGATGCCAACCGAAATCCGTCTACTCCCATCTTCAACCAAAAGTCAATCACTTTGATCATCTCCAATTGAACTTCCGGGTTTTCGAAATTCAACTCCGGTTGATGGCGATAGAAACGATGCCAAAAATAGGCCTTCGCCTGATTATCCCACGACCAATTCGAAGCTTCATCATCCGAAAACATCACGCGGGCTTGCTTGAACTTATCTGGCGTGTCGCTCCAAACATAATAGTCCTTGTACTTCGATCCGGAGCGGGCTCTTCTCGATTTTTGAAACCACGGATGCTGATCGGAAGTATGATTTAAAATGAGTTCGGTAATTACTTTTATACCTCTTCGGTGGGCTTCTTTTAAAAACAACTTAAAGTCAGCGAGCGTGCCGTAGTCCGGATGAATATCACAGTACTCGCTCACATCGAAGCCATCATCTTTCAAAGGAGATGGATAGAAAGGTAACAACCAAAGTGTATTAATACCCAAGTCTTCCAGATAATCCAGCTTTTGAATAATGCCTTGGAAATCGCCAATGCCATCACCATTGCTATCATAAAAGGCACGAACACTTATTTCATAAATGATGGCATCTTTAAACCAAAGCGGATCATTTTTTACGGCTGCCATAGATTACATGTTTGACTCGTGAATTTCTAACTTAAAAAGATGGAATGGCATCTTAAATGGATTCAACTCTACGAAGTTCCACTCTTGTGTCCACGTGTAGTGTTCATCGGTAATGAGGTCGTGCAACTTGACATTGATCTTATCGCTCAACTTCAATTTATCTTTTGGCAACTGCACATATCCCGATTGCTTTCCATTCGGATCAAGATTAACAATTACTAAAATGATGTTTGACAAGTCATCGGTTGTTTTGAGATACGCAATAAGCTGCGGATTTTCAATCGGGCAGAATTGCAAATTCCAAGTTGAGTGCAACGCCTCGTTTTGTTGACGAACCTGATTGAGCAAACTCATAATGTCCGTCATGCGATTGGTTCGCTTCCAATCATAGTGACGCACTTCAAATTTTTCGGAATTCAAATATTCTTCTCTTCCTTCAATAGGCGTGTTTTCCAAAAACTCATACGAAGGTCCGTAGACTCCGTAATTAGACGATAAAGTTGCGGCCAACGCATAGCGAAGAATAAAACTATTCTCGCCTTGGTTTTGCAAATGATACGGTAGAATGTCCGGTGTATTGGGCCAGAAGTTTGGACGGAAGTAATTGCGCGAAGGACCGTTGATCAAGTCGTTCATGTATTCTACCAACTCTTGCTTCGATACGCGCCAGGTAAAGTAAGTGTACGATTGTGTGAACCCAACTTTTGCCAGCGATGCCATAATGCGCGGGCGCGTGAAAGCCTCAGAAAGGAAAATGATATCGGGATATTGTTTGTGTACTTCGGTGATGACCCATCCCCAAAAAGGAATTGGTTTAGTATGTGGATTGTCTACGCGGAAAACAGTAACACCATGCTCAATCCAGAAAATGAAAACAGATTTTAATTCTTCCCACAAGTTCTTCCAGTCGTCTGACTCAAAATTGAACGGATAAATGTCTTGGTATTTCTTCGGAGGATTCTCTGCATATTGAATCGATCCGTCCGGGCGCTGCTTAAACCAATCCGGATGTTCTTTTACATAAGGATGATCGGGCGCACATTGAAATGCAATGTCCATCGCAATATCTATTCCCAAAGCTTTCGCATCGGCTACTAGTTTCTTAAAATCTTCAATCGTGCCGAGTGCCGGAAGTACAGACTTATGTCCACCTTCATCACTGCCGATGGCCCACGGAGAACCGGGCTCTCCTTTTTGTGCACGCACGTTGTTGTTTTTTCCTTTTCGATTCAATTTCCCGATGGGATGAATGGGCGGAAAATACAATACGTCAAAACCCATTTTCGCAATTCGTGGCAACAGCTTCGCGCAATCTTGAAAAGTGCCGTGCTTGCCCGGCTCGAGTGAACTGGAGCGCGGAAAAAATTCATACCAGGCACTGAAGTTTGCCTTTTTGGTTTCCACCAACACTTGTAGCTCGTGTGCGTAGGTGGTTTCGTTTTCTTTCAGTGGATAGTCTTTCACAATCTGTGCAAAGCCTTCACTTAACACTAACTCCACAGCGGCCTGATGCTGATCGGTATTCTCCAATTTGGTTGCTAAACTTAAAAGATTCGCTTTGCCGTTTTCCGCTAACGTCTTTAAGAAGATAGCACCTTCCATTAACTCTACTTTCACATCTACTTTCGCAGTCGCCTTCTTTTTAAAGCCATCGTACCACGTGTCGAAATGATCGATCCACGCCTGCACGGTGAAAACGTATGTACCTTGTTCTTCCACTTTAAATGATGCTCGCCAATCGTCATTGAAAGTAGGTTGAAGCTCTATGCTATTCCACTTTTTTGCATTTTGCTTTTTATACAAAACCGCTGCGCGAATGTGATCGTGGCCATCGCCAAAAATAGAAGCACTCACTTCTACCGTTTCTCCTACCGTGCGCTTAGCCGGATAAAGACCTCCGTCTACTTGAGGTTGAACATTCTCAATGATTACTCTCGCCTTTCCTTGCATGAACTATTTGATTTTTAAAATGAATGAACTGTATGCGGGCAATTCCATTTCGGCTGTTAATGATTCGTTGATTCCGATCTCGGCACCACTGCGTAATAAATCGCGGCCCACATAGGCTTTGCCTTTTTCTAATTTCAAATTGCCAGCTAATAACTCTGGAATGACAATTTTGATTTTCTCTGTTTTGGAGTTGAAGTTCGAAATGATCAACAAGTTTTCTTCTCCGATCCATCGCGCATAAGCACTTACAAATGGAGAGATATTTCCACTTTGAAAATTAGAAACAGTCAAATCAAAATAGCTTCCTTGTGCAATGGCCTGATTGGTGGACGCCAATTTCAAAATATCACCATAGAACTGGCGAAGTTGTTTTTGTTCATCTGTTAATTTGCCGCCATCAAACTTTCCATCATTCACCCATTGCTGATGTTTGGGTACACCCCAATAATCAAACAAGGTAGTACGGCCATCTTCGCCACCAAATCCTTCAGCTCCAGCTCCGTCCTCTCCCACTTCCTGACCGAAATAAATCATTACCGGAGATTGATCAATCGTTGCGCTTACTACCATGGCGGGAACTGCCTTCCATGCATCGCCTGCAAAAAAAGGTGAAGCGATTCGCTGCTCATCATGATTTTCTAAGAAGTGTAGCATTTGGTGATTCATGCCCTTCAAGCTTTCCTGAATGGCAGGGATACCGCTGGCATGCGCTTTTTGATTAACCATTAAGCGAAGCGAGTCGTACAACTGAACTTTGTCGTAGAGAAAATCAAACTGACCATTCTGCAGGTAATTACTGTACTGTGAGGGATTATAAATTTCCGCGATGAAGATGATTTCCGGATTAACCGCCTTGACTTGTGGGATAGCCCATTTCCAAAATTCCACCGGCACCATTTCACTCATGTCGCAGCGGAAGCCATCTACTTTTTTGTTCGCCCAAAACACGAGAATGTCTTTCATCTTCGTCCACGTAGATGGAATCGGATCGAAGTGTGTAGTGCGGTTATTTTGAATGTCAACTCCGTAATTCAACTTCACGGTTTCAAACCATTCGTTGATGCCGGGACTGTTCGTAAACTGATCGTTGCCCGTTACTTTCGCGGGGTTCTCCTGGTACTTCTTGTCTTTAGTGGGAAAACCATTCGCGCCAAGCGACTGATAACCTGCGGGAGGCACAAATGACTGACCTGGAAGGTAGTAATAATTGTTGCTGGGTTTGAATGCTAATGTATTATCATCGCCTTCTCCGAGATCTTGTACACCTGCGGGCTTCGCATCGCTTTTGTAGGAACGCGCTACGTGGTTAGGCACAAAATCAATGATCACTTTCAGGTTTTGTGCATGTGTACGTGCAACCAATTGATCAAATTCTTGCATGCGGTTTTTAACATCCACTGCCAGATCAGGATTGATGTCGTAATAATCTTTGATGGCATAAGGCGAACCAGCACGTCCTTTCACTACATCGGCATCATCCAATGGGATTCCATACGCAGTATAGTCCGTAAGCAATGCGTGTTCAATCACGCCTGTATACCACACATGCGAAACACCCAATTGGCGTAAGCTGATAAGTGCTGAATCGGTGATGGCGTTCATTTTTCCAACGCCATTTTCCTGAATGGTGCCGTACTTTTTGTTGGTGGGATTTGTGTTGGCAAACAAGCGGGTCATCATTTGATATATGACCATTTTTTGAGACTTTTCAGGCATAGGTAATGACTCAGGTATCTTTTCCTTTGGAGACGAACAAGCGACTAACAAAAGGGAAAGAAAGATGGAAGGTAAGTAGCACTTTGACATAGATAGTATCAAAGTTCTAAGGTAAAAAATCCTTACTGAATCCAGCAGGATAAGGGCAATTTTATGAAGCTAAAATTGTGAATTTAAAAGATCGCTCCTGCAATCGTTGCCGTCATCATGGTAGCCAAGGAGGCAGCCAACATGGCACGCAGTCCAAGTTTAGACAAATCACCCTGACGCCCCGGAGCCATGCCCCCGATTCCTCCAATTTGAATGGCAATAGAACTGAAGTTGGCAAACCCGCAAAGTGCATAAGTAGCGATGCGAATGGACTTCTCATCCAACACTCCGGAAGCCTTCATCTGAGAAAGGTCTACATAGGCTACAAACTCGTTGATTACCATTTTTTGGCCAAGCAAGCTGCCCACCTGAAGTGTCTGGCTCCACTCCACACCCATCGCGAAAGCAAACACCCTAAACACTTGACCCAAAATGTATTGCAACGAAAAGCCGCTGAAAGCGCCATTGGTACTCGACACCACAAACTCATTGAGGCCAGTAACTGCGCCCACAAAGTCTACGAGAATCCAATTGACAGCATAAATGATGGCAATAAAAGCGATCAGCATTCCACCAATGTTTAGAGCTAGTTTTAAACCATCGGCCGCTCCGGATGCAAGCGCATCTACAAGGTTTACACCGATTTGTTCTTTATTCACTTTTAGCTTAGAATCAATCTTATCCGGCTCGTCTTGTGGATAGAAGATTTTTGATAAGACAATGGCTGCGGGTGCATTCATGATGGATGCGCATAGCAAATAGGTGGCGAACAAAGTCTTCTCTTCTAAGCTTCCTCCTCCTAAAAGTCCCACATAAGTTGCCAATACGCTACCGGCAATGGTGGCCATTCCTCCTACCATCAAACAAAAAAGCTCGGAGCGTGTCATACCCGCAATGAAAGGCCGAACGAGTAACGGAGCCTCGGTTTGTCCCATGAAGATATTAGCGGCAGCCGATAAACTCTCGCTGCCGGATAGGCTCATGGTTTTTGTCATCAACCAGGCAAAACCAAATACAATCTTTTGCAGAATGCCGAGGTAATACAAACCAGCGGTAACAGCCGAAAAGAAGATAACGGTTGGCAACGCCTGAAAAGCAAAGATGAAACCGGTGTTGGAAGTATCAGTGGCGAGCGATCCAAACACAAACTTGCTGCCTTCTTTCGCGAAGCCGAGGAACAATACAAACTTCTCGCTAACGAACTCAAACATGTAGCGCACGAAACCTACTTTGGCGATCGCCAAACCAATGACGATTTGCAGCGTTAATCCAATGGCGACCAATCGCCAGTCAATTTTACGTTTGTTGCCTGAAAGTAAAAAAGCAACACCGATAATGAAAGCAAGTCCGATTATGCCGCGCAAATAATCCATGACAGAGGTTTAGCGTTAGTTTCTTTTTTCGAGTTCGTCTCTGATCTTAGCGGCCTTCTCGTAATCTTCCTTATCCAACGCTTCCTTCAGTTGCTCTTTCAGTTTTTCAATACTTACATTTTTGTTCTCTTCACTGGCAGCTTTCTTTGTTTCTTTCTTCGCCTTGGCTTTGGGTTCGGGCTTGGCTTCTGCCTTCTCTTCATCTTCCTGGTCTGTCAGCACAATACCAGCTTCCGCAAGGATGTTTTCATAGGTAAAAATGGTCGCATCAAATCGTAAACCAATGGCAATTGCATCAGACGGCCGTGCATCAATCTCCGTTTTATTCAAGCCGTCACTGCAAACGATCTTGGCAAAAAAAACACCCTCCTTTAAATCGGAGATGATGATTTCCTCCACAGAAAAATGAAAGGAGTTGGCAAGCGACTTGAATAAATCATGCGTCATCGGGCGGTTGGGAATGATCTTCTCAATCTCAATGGCGATGGCCTGCGCTTCAAACATACCAATGATAATGGGCAGCCTGCGGTTGCCGGATACTTCTCCTAATACCAATGCAAAAGAACCTGTTTGCGATTGACTTGACGAAAGGCCGAGTATTTCTAGTTTAATTTTCTTCACTTACTAACAATTGCTAAAACTCCTAATCAATGTTCAATCTAGGAATTATTATTCTAAATTCTATTTCATTGATTTAACGGCCTCGGTTAATTTAGGCAATACGTCAAAGGCATCGCCTACAATTCCGTAATCAGCCGCCTTGAAAAAGGGGGCTTCTGGGTCTTTGTTGATTACCACAATGCACTTGGAAGAGTTAACGCCTGCCAAGTGTTGAATAGCACCGGAAATACCAATAGCGATATACAACTGCGGTGCTACCTTCACTCCGGTTTGACCTACGTGCTCATGGTGAGGCCTCCAGTTCATATCGGAAACGGGTTTGCTACAGCCGGTAGCTGCGTGCAAAGCCTTGGCTAAATCTTCCAAAATGCCCCAGTGCTCGGGTCCTTTCAACCCTCGACCGCCCGACACAACAATCTCAGCCTCCGGTAATAAAATATCGCCCGATGCTTTTTCGGTAGCGGTGATTTTCGTGGCAAAGTCCACATCACTCAGGGCTACAGAATAAGGCACAATTTGAGCGGTGCCGCCTACTTCTTTGGCTTCTGCCGCGTTCTTTTTAAGTACAATTACCTTCTTCTGATTCTTCATCTCTACCATCGAAAATGCTTTGCCGGTATAGATGCTGCGCTTTACTACAAATCCAGAAGTCGTGGATGGTAGTTCTACCACATTCGAAGCAAAACTTCCCTTGGCTTTGATCGCTACTTTCGCGCCTACCGGTGTAGCCAATGAAGAGTTGGCCAACACCAACACATCGGCATTTTCATCTTGCATGGCTTTGGCCAATACCGATGCATATGCCTGAATAACAGGCTGATCTAACTTACTATCTGCAACATGAAGCACTTTTTGCGCTCCGTATTTTCCGAGTGATTCTAATTCAGAAGCGGCTACCGTGCCTAACGCAATCGCGGTAACGCCACCGCCCATCAAGTGTGCATAGGCCACAGCCTCTAAGGATGACTTTCGCACTTTACCCTCTCCTACTTCAACAAATACTAAAACTGCCATATCGTTATTTATTAAATGTTCAAAAATCTAGATTATAAAACTTTTGCCTCTGTTTTCAAGAGGTTTACCAACTCGGCTACGTTGTCGGCACTGATCATTTTTACCGCTCCTTTCGGTGCAGGCAATTCATATTTCTGAGTGATAACCGATTTGTCGGATGAAGTAGCTTCTACCACTTTCAATGGCTTCGTCCGTGCCGACATGATACCACGCATATTTGGAATCTTCCATTCTGCGATGGGCTCTTGGCAACCAGCTACCAGTGGTAAGTTTGCTTCTACTGATTCTTTTCCGCCTTCAATCTCGCGCGACATTTTTACTTTGGTGCCCTCGATGTCCAGTTTCATTACCGGTGACAACGATGGCATGCCTAACATCTCGCCAACCATGGCATGAACAACGCCACCATTGTAGTCGATGGACTCGCGGCCCATCAATATCAAATCATATCCTTGCGCATTGGCAGCGATTTGGCTGGCCACGAAAAAGGAGTCTGTCGGTTCTGCGTTTACGCGAATGGCATCGTCTGCACCAATCGCCAGCGCCTTACGAATCGTGGGTTCGGTATCGCCTAGGCCGACATTCAGAACGGTAACGGTCGTGCCTGCAATAGATTCTTTCAACTCGATGGCCCGTGCCAGGGCATAGTCGTCATACGGTCCAATGATGAACTGCACGCCATTAGTATCGAATTTGGTGCCACCATCCGTAAAGTTGATTTTGGAGGTGGTGTCGGGAACGTGAGAAATACAAACTAAAATCTTCATAGAATTGTTTAGCAAAATGATTTACAGAGAATTAACAATCAAAACCTAAATTTGGCTCAAGATAAAGCATAAAATTCTAATTAAAACCGACAGAAACCTAAAAAAGTAGAATGGACAACCAGCGGATAAAAATGCTACTCGATGGAGCGAAAGAAGAACCGAATGATCCCTTCTATCCGTATGGTCTGGCTTTGGAATATCTTGAGACCGAACCGGGTAAAGCGGCAGAACTATTGGAAGAATTGCTAAAAATCCATCCGGATTATCTGCCCACCTACTACACCGCAGCTAAACTGTTCAGCATCAGCAACTCCGAACGAGCGATTGCCATTTTAGAGGCCGGATTGGCTCTGGCCAAGGCACAACAAAACGTTAAAGCCCAACGAGAAATTCAATCGGCATTGGATGAACTGATGTATTGATCTTACCCTACCTGAAACACAATCTTACCCACTTTATTAGGTCGGGTAATATCTCCAAAAGATTCAGCAATACGTGAGAATGGACGAATCGAATCGACCAGCGGACGAATCTGATGTTGCGATACAAACGCCAGCATTTCGTTGAACTCATGATCGCTTCCCATCGTGGTGCCGACTAACGAAAGCTGGTTCCAGAACATGCGATACAAGTCAATCTTGGCTGGCAATCCGTTGGTGGCTCCGTAGAAAACGATCTTTCCTTGCGGGCGAAGCATCTTAATAAAGTTGTTCAATTGATCGCCACCGGCACTGTCAATCACCAAGTCAAAGCCTCCCTTCGTCTTCCAGAGTTCTTCATAGTTCACTTGCTTCTTGTAGTTGTAAGCTCCTTTCGCGCCAAGCTTCAATGCCTTCTCTATCTTTTCATCACTACCGGAAGAGACATACACATTCTCTCCGGCTGCTTTGGCAAACAAGAAAGCGAACTGCGCTACTCCTCCACCAAAACCGGAGATCAACACATTCTGCCCTGCTCTCAACCCACCTTTGCGGAATAACGCACGAAAGGCGGTAAGTCCACCCAAAGGCAAAGCGGAAGCTTGAAGAAAATCCAAATGAAATGGTTTGTGGTGTAAACGGTCAACCGGAACCACCACGTATTCGGCAAACGTTCCATTTACTGGCATACCCAGAATGGTGTATTTACCAGACTGAATATCCAAATCAGGACCCCAATCGATATTCGGGTTAATAATCACATCTTTACCCACCCACGATTGATCGCTGTCCTCATGAACAGACTCAACAATACCGGCACCATCCGAACCCAGAATGCCACCAAACTTAATGTTGGGATATTTTCCTTCGCGAATCCAGTCGTCTCTGCGATTCAATGCCGTGGCTTTGATTTTGACCAATGCCTTGCCGGCCGATAGCGTGGGCACAGGTACTTCTTTCAGTTCAATTTGACCGGGGCTGGTAAGAACAAGAGCTTTCAAGTAAAATCAATTTAGGGTGTATGCAGAACTACACTCAAAACTAAAATCAAAATTGTGAAATCAAAAATCTAGAATGGAGTTTCATCGTCACCTCCACCTCCAGGCGGTAAGTCTGGCGGCTCATCGCGGAAGGTGTTCAACCGACTTTCGCGAGTGATGCTGCTCATAGGTGTAAAGCCATCGGGAGCATCGTAATCGGCAAACTTGGTGTATTTGCCAATGAACTTGAGTTTCACATTTTCAAGCGATCCGTTTCGATGTTTGGCGATAATCACCTCGGCCATACCTTGGGTAGGCAATCCTTCCTCATCGACTGTAATCTTATAGTATTCAGGACGATACAAGAACATCACAATATCCGCGTCCTGTTCGATAGATCCCGATTCACGCAAGTCAGAAAGTTGCGGGCGCTTGTCACCACCACGTGTTTCCACCCCACGACTTAACTGCGATAGTGCGATCACCGGAACGGAAAGTTCTTTGGCGATACCTTTCAGCGCACGGGAGATGGAGGCAATTTCCTGTTCGCGGTTACCACTCGCCTCGCCTTTCATCAATTGCAGGTAGTCAATAACCACCAATTGAATGTTATGCTCCGCCTTTAATCTGCGGCATTTAGCACGTAATTCAAGAATAGATAATGCAGGCGTATCGTCAATAAAAATGGGTGCACTCGATAGGCGGTTGGTTTTGTGTACCAATTGCTGCCATTCAAACTCAGCTAGGTTTCCTTTCTTGATTTTCTCTGATTCCAATTCAGCTTCTGCCGAGATCAAACGATTCACTAACTGAAGTGACGCCATCTCCAAGGAGAAGATTGCGACCGCGTGATTGAACTCAACGGCTGCATTGCGTAAGGCAGAAACAACGAACGCTGTGTTATGCGTTACTGTCATGTCTTCTAAAAGAAACAATCGGTTGCCATCAATTTCAAAACCATAGAAATCATCTACCTGGTCAAATTCTAGTTTGATGCCGGTATGGCGCCAATCGATGATTGAATTTCGTTCGTGGGCTTTTTTGCGCTCTACGCGTGTTGGAATGATATTCAAATTTCCACTAATGCGAACACGGTAAACATCTTCTTCAAAACCACGATCGGCAATGGTTGCTTTCTTGGTACGAATTGAGGTTTTAAATCCGAGCGTATCGCACAAAAACTTGATTTGCTTCGCTAGATCTTCACGTTTTTGCGTGATCTCAAACACATGATATTCACTATCATAATGACCATCCGAATCTAATAATCCTGCTAAGAGTTGCAAGCGATTAGCGGTTGAGTTAATCAGATAATCATTGGGAATGTGCTTGTTTTCTAAGACATTCAATTCACGCAATGAGGACTGCGTTGAGCCGGACGTACGACCCTGTTGGCCACTAGTAATTCCGAAACTACTTGTTTTTCCCGCTTGCTGATATTCTACCAATTCCAGTTCTAAGTCATCCGCATAATTTTCCAAATACTGAATCACTTCCGAATCCGTATTGGTAATGCGCGAACTGTACGAATGCCCATCTCCTAACCAAAGGCCAAGAAAATACGGTTCCAGTTTCAACGACTTCTCTTCAAACTCTACTGCAACCTTATATCCTTTATAGTTCGATTTAAACTTATCTGATTTTTGCAGGTAATCGCGAACTTCGATATTCAATACTTCACCATGTTCGTGGCCACCTTCGGTTCGGCTTCTCTTTAAGGATAGAATATGCGATTCGTTTACCCGATAAGAAATTCCATGATTTTGGTGAACCCAATACATGTTTTCCCTGCCTCTACCAATAGACAATACCTTGCGAGGTGTCGAATCATCGCCCATCAAAAGATCGCCTACCACAACATCTTCTACTTTCTTCAGTTCGCCATTGAACATCAGCACGTTAGTGCCTTTACCCAAGCATTTACCCATACCGGGCCGCGCTGCAATAATCACCAAATCCGACTTCTGCCAACCGGAAGTCACACGATCCAATCGCGAGAAACCGCTCGGAATTCCCGTAAGGCCGTCTTTGTGATTTTTCTTTTCCTGCAATTCCTGAATCGCCCGGTACATCAACGACTTCATGTTGTCGTAGTTCTTACGAAGGTTGGAATCGGAAATTTGAAAAATGGATTGCTCTGTCTTGTCTAATAACTCAAAAACATCGGTGGTGTCCTCATACGCGTCCTGCTGCATTTGAGATGCAATCTGAATCAAGTCGCGTTTGATGGCCATCTCGATGATGATACGCGCATGGTATTCAATGTTCGCAGCCGAACTAACTTTCGAAGTCAGCTCCGCAATGTAGTAAGCCCCGCCTACCAATTCGAGTTTGGCGTTCTTCCGCAACTGCGCCACTACCGTGCGCATATCCACCGGCTCGGATGCCTTGAACAAGTCAATGATGGCTGTAAAAATCTCTTTGTGCTGTTCTTTATAGAAATGATCGGGACGCAAGAACTCAACTACTGCAGTAAGGGCGTTCTTCTCCAGCATCAAGGCGCCCAAAATGGCTTCTTCCAAATCAACGGCCTGAGGTGGTAACTTACCTAAACCCTCGGAGATATCTCTCGCTAAAAGTTTAGATCTGTTACCGGTTCCGCTCATCACAGAACCTAACCTCGTTGGCGTTGACCGCTGCTCCATACTTTGTGGTTGTTGGTATTGAGTTGCTTTTTAATTGGGAGGACAAACCTACATCAACTCATTTAATTTCAATATACAAGTTATCCACTGTTGAATTGTGGATAACATTTAGCTCATTCTATCGGAAATCATCATTCAATTTATCAACATGCTCTTTGTCAACACTATAAAGTATTTTGTCTATTTTTAGCTCGAATCTAAAACCAAACTGGCGTGAGCGAACTTAAACTTATTAGCACCATTGCAACCGGAGTGTGGACTCCCATTCTTTTCTTATTAATTCTAGGAGGACTCTTTTTCTTCTTCTACTCCGGTTTCATTCATTACAAACACTTCTTTCATTCCATCGCCATTTTGAAAGGCAAGTTTCATAACCCAAACGATCCCGGGCAAATTAGTCCTTATGAGGCTTTATCAACTGCACTCGCCTCAACAGTGGGCATGGGCAACATTGCCGGTGTTGCTGCAGCGATCAGCATTGGTGGGCCGGGAGCTTTGTTCTGGATGTGGGTAACTGCCTTCGTAGGTATGTCTACCAACTTCTTTACCAGCACGTTATCGGTGATGTATCGCGGCAAAGATTCAGCCGGCACCATTCAGGGCGGTCCCATGTATGTGATCCGAGAAGCACTCGGAAAACCATTTTATCCATTAGCAGTATTGTTCTGCTTGTGTGCGATGATCGGTTGTTTACCGATCTTTCAAGCCAACCAATTAACACAAGCCATTATTGACATAGGCTTCTCTTCATTTGATTTCAGATTAGCTACATTCAACTTTCTTGGCTTCGAAATCAACTCATTGAAATTCATCATCGGAACTATTCTGATGATTATCTCAGCCATTGTTATTATCGGTGGCATTCAACGCATTGGAAGCTGGGCCGGTAAAATGGTGCCGCTGATGATTGTAATCTACTTCTTTTCTGTGATTGCTATACTCGTAGTCAACATCACCGAAGTACCTCATTATCTATGGATGATTATTACCGATGCATTCACAGCAACCCATTTCCATGGTGATCCACTTTTAGGTGGAGTAGTTGGTGGATTGATTGTGGCTGGTGTACGAAGAGCTTCTTTTTCGAACGAAGCGGGCATTGGTACGGCACCCATGGCTTTGGGCGCCTCGCAAAGCACTGAACCGATTCGCGAGGGATTGGTCTCCATGTTGAGCCCAGCTATCGATACATTATTAGTTTGTACGTTAACAGCCTTAGCCATTTTGGTAACAGGTGTATGGCAAACATCGGGAGCCAGCGGTGTTACTTTAACAGCTACGGCCTTTCAAACTTCCTTACCGGGAGTTGGAAAGTATCTTCTTTTGATTTGTGCTTTCTTTTTTGCCATCACTTCGCTTTTCTCTTATTCCTACTACGGCAACAAAGCCTTGTCATTTCTGATTGGAGTGAAAGCCGGTCGGTATTACGATTACTTTTACTTAGCTACCATTATTTTCGGAGCAGTTGCATCGATGGCAGATGTAATGAATGTAATCGATGTGGCTTATGCGTTGATGGCAATCCCAACGATGGTGTCCGGATTTATTCTTGCACCAAAAGTGCTGGCAGAAGCCAAGTCGTATTTTAGAAGAATGAAGGAAGAAGGAAATCTTTAAGCAGGAAGTGGTTTGGCCACCTTACTGGGATAATCAAACAATCCATTTTCTTTGATGGCCTCTCCTACTTTGTGAGGAACAAATTTCTCCCAGCCGCTCTCTCCTTTCTTGATCATGGCGAGTACGTTGTCTGAAATGATATTCAGGTTGCCCACGTTGGCATCGTGAATGTCTTCCATTTTGTTGTTATCCATTAAATAGCGGAACAAATTCTTCAGATTGTCGGGTAACTCGCTCTCGAAAGTTTCGAGTGTAAAAAGCGAATCGTCTTTTCGCAATGCCGGGTAAATGTACAGCTTGATGTTCGATCCAAACAAAGACGCAAAGCATTCTAAGATGCCACCCCAAATTTTCTCGTAGGTTTTTTCATCGAACACTTTTTGAAGGGCATAAACACCCATCACCATCGCAATCTTCTTGCCTTTGGTGATCTTCGACAAGTAGTCTACCAATTTATAATACTCAAAGTAATTAGAGATCAATACGTTTTGACCGAGTGAACAAATGATGTCTGCCCGATTTAGAAAATCCTTTTCATCGATTGATCCATCCAAGCTCAAATCATTCAGCGTAAGCTCCGTAAGTGTTACTATTTTCGTTCTGTCCACATCGGGCTCTTTTTTAAAATGCCTGAGTGAAGAAAGGAGCATATCTACGTTAACATGTGTAACCGGACGAAACCGGCCACGCAGCACTAACACATTTTTCTTATACAAGTATTCAGATGGCTGCATGACCTGACCATCCGGTCCGAACATGGCAGCTTTGGTCAATCCGTTTTTCACCAACTTTAATGCCATCAACCGGTTATCGACATGCTGAAAATCGGGGCCATGAATGCGGAACATATCCACCTCGATGCGTCTGGTGGTAAGCCCATCCAATAAAGATAAAATGATCTGCTCCGGATCGGTTAAGAACATACAGGCATGCAACAAATTGACTCCGACAATTCCCAATGAAACTTGTTGTTGCAATGGATCATTGTCGTGCATTTTCACATGGATGACACAATCGTTGGGTGTGGTATTCTGTTTCAACTGAAACCGTAGCCCAATCCAGCCATGTCCTTGATTGGTTCTTTCAAAATTGAGAACCTCCACGGTATCCGCGAAAGCGAAGAAACGGGTTTCATTGATTCGATGCGGCAACCGCTCCGGCAACAACGGATATTCGTGAGCGAGCATGCGCATCAGGCGG
>JAJTHV010000099.1 GCA_021300095.1 Flammeovirgaceae bacterium
ATCTGACAAATTTTGTTCTTCTAATTTCTGGTCTGAATAGTTCAAGAGCAGGCGAATCGTTTCGCGCTCCTGATAAAAAACCATTCCCTGCGCGTCTACCTTAGCAGGAGCGGATTCAATTTCGTCAATCGTTGGAAGTGCTTCTTGCTGCTCGCGAATGGCCTCTTTCTCATTCTTGCGCCTTTCGCCAATCAGCACTTTGTTCAGCTCTGCCAGCAAAACGGATTCAGTAATATTGAGTAGGTGGCTCGTCTCCTGAATATAAACCGATCGCTTGATCGGGTCTGGAATCAGCGCAATGCTGGTAACTACTTCTTTGATGGATTCTGCCTTTCGAATCGGATCACCAGCGGCCTCTTTGGCAAACAAACTTGTTTTGAAGGACACAAAATCTTGTGTGTGTTCCTTCAAAAATTGATGAAAGGCTGTGGTACCCACTTTACGTGAATAGCTGTCCGGGTCTTCGCCATCGGGAAACAACACCACGCGCACGTTGAGTCCGCCTTTCAAAATCATATCAATGCCGCGCAAGGCCGCCTTGATACCGGCTGAATCACCATCGAATAAAACAGTGACGTTTTCTGTAAAGCGATGGATGAGTTTAATCTGATTTTCCGTGAGTGCTGTGCCTGAAGAAGCCACCACATTTTCCACATCTGCCTGATGCATGGAAATCACATCGGTGTATCCTTCCACCAGGTAACAAACATCGTGTTGGCGGATGGCATTTTTAGCCTGATACAAACCGTAGAGCACATCGCTCTTGTGGTAAATATCCGTCTCCGGTGAGTTGATGTACTTGGGCTGATTCTTGTCCTTACCCAGCATGCGCGCCCCGAAGGCAATCACCTTACCGGAAATATTATGAACCGGAAAAATCACCCTTCCGCGAAAGCGATCGTATGAACTGCCGTCTTCGCGTTTCACCACAAGGCCGGTCTTTTCTAACAGATCTTTGTTATAACCTTTGGCAATGGCCTCTCGACTAAAATTTTCCCAGCCTTCCAGCGCAAAGCCTAATTCAAATTTTTCGATGGTGCGATCGTTGAACCCACGCTCGCGGAAATAACTCAGTCCGATGCTCCTGCCGTCTTCATTCGTGGTAAGAATATTTTTGTAATACTCTTTGGCAAAATTCATCAGAATGTAAAGCCCCTCGCGCTCCGATTGCTCGGCTGCGCCTTCGTCCGTCAGGCGATCTTCTTTGATTTCGATGCCGTATTTTTTGGCCAAGTAGCGAATGGCTTCAGCATAGCTCAGCTTTTCGTGCTCCATCACGAAAGTGAAGGCATCGCCCCCTTTGCCGCTGCTAAAGTCTTTAAATATGCCCTTGGCGGGAACGACAAAGAACGAAGGCGTTTTTTCGTTGGCGAAAGGGCTGAGTGCCTTGTAGTTCTGCCCCGATTTTTTGAGCGTCACAAAGTCGCTGATCACATCAATGATGTCGACCCTGTTTTTGACTTCTTCTATGGTTTCGCGGCTGATCAAAATCGTAGGAAAATAGACGGCAAAGATAGGTTTTTGGGCTCGGTAAAATAATTCGATAATTGATTTTATCTTTAGAAAAAATCAATTATCCCTGCTCTACGAACCTTTGAAATCTATCCAAAATAGAAGATTTTAATCTCTCTCTTGAAAACAAATGAGTAACTTTGAGAGTGAAAAAACGAAAACCGATTCTTTTAGACTTTGAGGTTGACAAACTTACCAATTCTGTTGTTAACGTTTTCACTGGCGATAGTTTTGAAACTGAAGTAACGCCTTTGACCAAAGCGGATTTAAAAACGGTAACAAAAAAAAAACGGTTGGTCCTTCAACTGGGCGCATGAACTAAAACAAACCGATCGGGAAGTTCATAAGCTAACAATTGTAAATAATTCAAGTGTGATACAAGGATTAGTCAGTTTCAGCGTGCGAACGGATCATGTATTTATGCACTTAGTAGAAAGTGCTCCATTTAACGTAGGGCGTCATAAAATATATGAAGGCGTTCCTGGAAATTTAGTGGCATTTGCATGCCAGGCTTCATTCAAAAATGGGCTTCAGGGTTTTGTTTCGTTTATTTCTAAAACGAAACTCATTGACCATTACATTAAATCTCTGGGTGCCTATCATTTCGGTGGTCATTTGATGGTTATTTCTACTGATCCTGCGCAAGTTTTAGTTAACAAGTACTTTAACTTTAAAGATTAATAATACTATGGGGCTAATTAGAGAACCAAAAGGCGTTGATTTTGTCATCAAAAGCAGGCCTTTAACAAAAAAGGAAGAGGAGCTTTTAAGCAGCTACATTCGTGAAGAAAAAGCTAAGCGCAATAAAAAGATCATCTCTCGCAAAACAGCACCCAAACGAATAGTTCCTGCCAAGGAAAAGGCGATGGCTAAAAAAGCATGACCTCAGATTATCAATCAGATGTTATTCTGTTTGAAGCTGATTCATTGCTCGATAAAATAATTCGATAATTGATTTTATCTTTGGGACTAAATCAGAGGTTTCTCTCCTCGTTTATGAGTATCCATTCTACCAAAATCGACATCATTCAATGGCTTACGCAACTGAATGACAAAGAGATTCTAGCAAAAATTCAGGCTATTAAGCAGGAAGACGACAACCTGTTGTCAGCCTCGCAAAAAGCCGAACTAAATCGCAGAATAGCAAAATACGAGAAGGGCGAAATGAAGTTCAAGTCGTGGAATGAAGTAAAAAGAAACATTCGGAAAAAGGTAAATAATGCTGCCTGAAATTACCCCACCGTTTCCGTATCTCATCCTTGATTCTGTTGACATAGTTTCCGTCTTTCACACGCACCGCCAACCCAAAACCTTGAAAAAGCGAGTCCAGAAACTGAACTAAATTTGATTTAACTGGTTCTTATAAAACTATGAAATTTACCCAAGAAGACATTAGCCGCGCTCTCTCAACCGTCAACGACCCGGACTTAAAAAAAGACCTCGTGACGTTGGGCATGATTAAAGATATTGTTGTATCCGACAAGAAAGTCAGTTTTTCAGTGGTGCTCACCACACCTGCCTGCCCATTGAAAGAAAAGATCAAAAATGATTGTATCGAGGCCGTTGAAAAAGTAGTCGGCAAGGAGGTTTTAATTGACATTTTCATGACATCCTCTGTTACCTCTCTGCGCGATAACGCTCCTCTCCTGCCGGGAGTAAAAAATATCATCGCTATTGCCTCCGGAAAAGGAGGTGTAGGCAAATCTACTGTTACCACCAATCTAGCAGTGGCTTTGGCGCAAGCCGGAGCTAAAGTAGGTTTGATTGATGCCGATATTTCTGGCCCATCCATTCCGGTTATGTTCAACTGCGAGCGTGAGCAACCCGAAGTAAAAGTGGTGAATGGCAAAAACTTCATTCTTCCTTTAGAGCAATACGGAGTAAAACTTATATCCATTGGCTTTCTGGCACCACCGGAAAGTGCTGTGGTTTGGCGTGGTCCAATGGCCAGCTCGGCATTGAAACAATTCATCAGCGACACCATTTGGGGGGATTTAGATTATTTGCTGATTGATTTACCTCCCGGCACCAGCGATATTCATCTTACTCTTGTTCAAACGGTGCCCGTAACCGGTGCCATCATCGTCACCACCCCTCAAAAGGTAGCTTTGGCCGATGCCATGAAAGGGTTAGCCATGTTCAAACAACCGTCTATCAATGTGCCGGTACTGGGTGTTATTGAAAATATGGCCTACTTTACACCTGAGGAATTGCCTGACAACAAGTATTATATTTTTGGGAAAGATGGTGGCCGCTCGTTGGCTGAAAAATTTGATGTGCCCTTCTTAGGTCAGATTCCGCTAGTGCAATCCATCCGCGAAAGCGGTGACAGTGGCCTGCCCGCTGTGATGAAAGGCGGAGTAACCGCGCAGGCGTTTACGGATTTAGCGGAAAGCCTGGCGCGCCAAGTTGCCATAAGAAATGCTACCTTTGGCTCCACAAAACGTGTAGAATTGACCGTATGACCGAAACCATCCACACTACAGAAGGCCTGCAAACACGGGTAGAAGAATCGCTCAACTCGATTCGCCCCTACTTACATACGGACGGTGGCGACATCAAAATTGTGTCGCTGTCGGAAGACCACGTGTTGACATTAGAGTTTGTTGGTAACTGCAGCAGTTGCCCCATGTCGGCCATGACTTTTAAAGCAGGTGTAGAAGATGCGATTAAAAGGACCGTTCCAGAAATCAAGTCGATTGAAGTGGTGAATGCGACTCCGCTCTCTTAATAGAGTATATTCTTTCGGTCAAATTGTATACGCATCCGGAAAGAACATTTAAACTTTAAAGAGTAGCCATACTCTAATGGTTTCAGAGTCGTTTTAGTATTAATTTGGCAGGCATGCGCATTGGTTTATTTAGCTTTCTCATCCTTTGGTTTCTAGGAACCACATCCTTCGCGCAAGAGCGTTGCGGCACGGTAGAATACGAAAAACAGTTGCTGAACAAAAATCCATCCAAAGAGACTACTGAGCAATTTGAAAAGTGGATGTCCGCTAAAATCAATCAGATTGCGAAAGGACAAAGTGCTCAACGTACGCAGTCAACATACACCATTCCGGTGGTTGTACACATCATTCACAACGGTGAAAGCATTGGCACCGGCCTGAACATATCGGACGCACAGGTACTCTCTCAAATCAACGTTTTGAATAAAGACTTCGGTCGGACAAATACCGATCAAGTCAATACGCCTGCAATTTTTCAAGGAGTAGCCGGTGCATTTGATGTTGAGTTTGTATTAGCAAAACAAGATCCGGACGGATTACCGACCAATGGCATTGTGCGTGTGAAAGGATCAAAAACTTCCTGGACTGCGAATGACAATTATTTACTAAAATCACAGAGCTATTGGCCGACCGAACAATACCTCAATATTTGGGTAACATTTTTGACTGATTATCTTGGATTCGCCCAGTTTCCGGTTTCACCCTTGGCGGGATTGGAAGATGCGTCCAACGATCGGCTCACCGATGGGATTGTGATCAACTACCGCGAGTTTGGCTCGATTGACGATGGCAGCTTCAATTTGCATTCGCAATACAACAAAGGCCGAACGCTCACCCATGAAATGGGGCACTTCTTTGGCCTGCGGCACATCTGGGGCGATGTGAGCGGCTGCACAGGCAATGACTATGTTGCAGATACGCCTACCCAAAGCGGGTCCACCGGAGGCTGCCCGGCTCATCCACAAACAAGTTGCAGTGCCACCAAAATGTTTCAAAACTACCTCGACTATACCGATGATGCGTGCATGAATTTGTTTACGCAAGGGCAGGTCGATAGGATGCTAACCATTTTGCAAAACAGCGCACGCAGAAAAGAACTTCCCAACTCGCCCGGCTTGCAAACTCCGGTTTCCGTTGCGGATGATTTAGGAATCAAAAAGATAATTTCACCGGGAGCCTCTGCCTGCAGTGGTTCGTTGACTCCTTCGGTATTAGTGAGAAACTATGGAAATAATACCATCACCAATGCACAACTGCAATTGAAGCGAAACAACACCGTTATCGAAACAAAAAATATTGTACTCTCACTTGCTCCTGAGGCGGAGCAATCCATCGATTTCAATGCGGTTACGCTCACCTCAACCAGTACCACCACCTTCGACTTCGTTATTACATTTACCAACAGCCATACTGACAACAACGCTACGAATAATACAAAGACGATTTCCACAACCACTGCTGTAGTGGCTTCGTTGCCGCTCACCGAAAACTTTTCAACCTTCCCTTCCTCCTGGAGTAAGGACAATCCGGATGGGTTGACCACCTGGCAAACAATCACTGCCAATGGCGCGACAACTGCATACATGAATTTATACGATTACACTGAAATTAGCGCAGTCGATAAAATGATTACTCCGCAACTGGACTTAAGTAATTCATCCACCGCAGCTCTTTTGTTTGACCGGGCGTATGCGCAATACACCGGAACCACCGGTGAGGGATTAAAAATAATGGCCTCTTCCAATTGCCGATTTGACAACTCACCGGACATCCTTTTCTCGAAAAGTGATGCTTCGCTGGCCACGGCATCGACCCGCTCCAATCGCTTTATTCCAACTTCCACCGATTGGAAAACCGAAGTCATCTCCCTCAGCCAATATGCAGGCAAACAACTTCAACTTGCTTTTGAAAGTACCAACGCAAACGGAAACAATCTCTACATAAAGAATGTACGAATCCTTACCACTTCCATTTTGGATTTGGCCATCGTTGGCTTAGAAACACCTTCGCTAATCAGTTGTGTAAAAAATCCAACGCCCAGCTTGCGCGTTCGCAACAACGGAAATATTCCCATCACCTCATTTTCAATTTCGGTTTCCCTGAATGGAGCAGCAGCCACTACAACTGCTTTTTCAAATCAAATCGATCCAAACGAAGAGTTGGTGATCAGCCTGAACACACTCACGCTGAATGCGGGCATCAATCAATTAACTATTACAGCTCTCAATCCCAATGGCACCAATGATAGCGATGCATCGAATGACAGCGGCCTGTTTCAAGTAGCTTATTCTATTGACAGCGATGTGATTCCTTTCCGGGAAAAATTCGAAACTACTTCCAAAGATAAATGGACCATTATTAGCCCGGCACAACAGGGCACTTGGACAACAGAAACGACCAATTATTCCAATTCACTTATCTATAACTCATTTACCAATTTAAATGTGGGCGAAGAAGGATGGGTGATCAGTCCGATTCTAAACCTTGTGGACGTTAGCGCAGCCAGTGTATTTTTTGATGTCAGCTATGCGAAGCGAAGCACCGGCAATGAAACGTTGCGCGTTCTCGCTTCAAAAGATTGCGGAGCCACCTTTACCAATGAACTATTTTTTGAAAGTGGCTTAGCCTTGAGTAATCGCAGCCTGGAAACCAGTTGGTTGCCATCCGTATCTTCTGATTGGAATCGGAAGCAGGTAATCTTAACCAGCCTGGCGGGCGAATCGAGCGTGCGGTTGGCCTTTGTGGCGACCAACGCAAACGGAAACAATCTCTATCTGGATAACATTGAGTTTTTTACCAGCGAAGATTCCCAGCCCACAGCGGTGGATGCCCCTTACTCAATCTATGGTGGACAGCTGTCGCCACTCAAAATAACGTTTAACCTCGAAACACGACAGTCTGCTTTTGTGCAGGTATTTAGCCTGATGGGCCAACTTGTTTCCGAAGTAACCCTAACCGATGTTCTCAATCAGACATTCCCTATCGAAATGCCCAACCAAAGCAACGGCATGTATATTATTCGGGTGCAAACCGACACGCAGGTGAGCGCGAAAAAAGTGTATTGGAGCAACTAAACGAAAACCACCAACACCTGCTTGAAATACCGCAAATACTCAACATCTTTGAGTTATTTTTGATACTATGGCGAAACGGAAAGTGGCAATTTTGTATGG
This sequence comes from Flammeovirgaceae bacterium, assembly GCA_021300095.1. Classification (GTDB taxonomy): domain Bacteria; phylum Bacteroidota; class Bacteroidia; order Cytophagales; family Cyclobacteriaceae; genus ELB16-189. The sequence continues at coordinate 7,417 of JAJTHV010000099.1, forward strand.
AGGCCGATCGGTAGAACACGGTGTTTCCATTAATTCAGCCCGCAATATTTTTGAATTCATCAACAAAGATTTATTTGATCCTTTTTTAATTGGCATTTCTCCGGACGGAGTGTGGTATCACACCGCCACCGTTACCAAAGAAATGGAAAAAGGCGAAGCGTTGTCGTTGCAACTCAATCCCAATGCACCCAAATTGATTACCGCCAGTGGTAATGCTATTCTGGTGGATATTTATTTTCCGGTTCTGCATGGAACGGATGGTGAAGACGGCAGCATTCAAGGTTTGATTAAAGCGATGGATGTGCCGATGGTGGGCACCGGAGTGCTTGGCTCTGCGATGTCCATGAGCAAATTGGTGACGAAGCGATTGCTCAAAGAAGCCGGCCTGCCGGTGGCCGATTTTTTGTATGCGTATTATACCGAAAAGGAAAGTTTACAATTTGAATCCGTTCAGCAAAAGTTAGGATTGCCGTTTATGGTTAAATCCGCCAGCCTCGGATCTTCCGTGGGTGTTTCGAAAGTAAATTCAAAAGCAGATTTCGCGAAAGCGATTGAAGAAGGCTTCCGCTACGATGACTGCGTGCTCATGGAAAAATACATCCAGGGACGTGAGGTAGAGTGTGCTATCCTAGGAAATGCTCCTGCGAAAGCATCACTGCCCGGAGAAATTATCATCAGCAAAAAATACGAGTTCTACACATTCGATGCGAAGTACGTGGATGGCGATGCCGTCACCATTGAAGTGCCTGCTCAGTTAGATGCTGCCAGTCAGGAAAAAATACGAGACCTTTCACTGAAAGCCTATCAGTCGCTGGCATGCGAAGATTTTGCGCGTGTGGATTTGTTTCTAACGGAAAAGGGAGATGTTTATGTAAACGAAATCAATACCATTCCCGGCTTTACCAATTCCAGCATGTTTCCGGTGATGTGGAAAGAGCGCGGCATTTCATTTTCAGATTTGATTACACAACTGATTCAACTGGCGTTTGATCGCCATCAAAAATCAAAGCGTGCCGAACGTGGATTTGAGTCATCCTTGAAATTTTAAAACATTATGAACCTGGATCGCTATTTTAAAAACAATACAGTAGGTGGCCTCCTCAAAAACATGGGTGTCAGCATTGGCATCATCTTGCTGATAGCGGTGGTTTATTTCTACATCTACCTGCCCAACGTAACGAACCACGGCAAATCAGTAGAAGTGCCCGATCTGATGGGGCTCACGATGGAAGAGGCCGAAAAGAAATTGGCCGAGAAAAGTTTGAGCATTGCCATCAACGATTCTTCGTATGCAGAAAGCAAGCCTGCGTTGAGCATACTCAAGCAATTTCCAAAATCAGGAGAACAGGTAAAAGCGGGTCGCACGATTTACGTTTCCATCAACCGCACCTCGCCACCTACGTTGCCCATGCCGAATTTGATTGACGGTTCGTTGATCAATGCAGAAGCTGTTTTAAAGAGCAACGAACTGCGCAGAGGGCGCATCATCTATGAGCCCAGTCCTTTTCAAAACTTTGTGAAAGACATGTACTTCAACGGAAGGCCCATTACAGCCGGCACGCGCATTCCGAAAGGCGCTACCATTGATATTGTAGTAGGCGATGGCAACGGCCCGGCTGATTTCGTGGTGGGCAGTTTGGTGGGCGATGCCTACGAAACAGCTCTCTTGAAATTATCGAATTGGAATCTTCACTTGGGTGAAGTGCAAATAGCGGAAGGACAAGATACTACCGGGGTGGAAGTATTCGTTTACAAACAATTCCCTAACAAAGGAGATTCGGTGCGCATTGGCAGTCCGGTTGACCTATGGATCGCACCGAAAGGTTACAAGGAACCCGAGCCAACGGATGAACCCATTGATTGACGACCGAACGAGTAGGCGCGATTGCGAAAACAAGACATGTTGAAGACGAAATTATTCCTGCTTTTTTTTTGTAGTGCTTCTTATTGCTTTTCGCAAATAGAGGTTGTACCCATTTACCGGCATAGCGAAACCACAACTACCCAAGCAACAGCCCGTACAGCTGAACTCACCCCCATGTTATTGCCCTTTTGGGATGACTTTTCATTCAACATTAAAAACGAAACACCCAATGATACCCTGTGGGAGATCGACAGCAAATCGGTGTGGGTAAACAATGGAAGTGGTATTAATCCGCCTAGCATTTATGTAGCCACTTTTGATGGGTATAATGCTACCGGCAACCCTTATAGCGCCAACGACATTCTGGCCAAAGGGTTTGCCGATGCCATGACCTCACGCCCGCTGAAACTAGGCGATGTGGCACAGGCCAACCGCGATGCCGTTTTCATGACTTTCTTTTATCAATTTGCTGGCAATGGCGACAATCCGGAGCCGGGCGATATCTTATCGTTGCTCTTTAAGAATGCAGCTGGGCAATGGATTGAAGTATGGAGTAAAACCAATGATGGAACATTGAGTACGGATAAATTTATTGAAGGAGGACCGATTAATATCCGAAGTAAAGAAAGCAATCCCGATGATTTTTTTCACAACGGCTTTCAGTTTCAGTTCAGAAGCTTTGGGCGACTATCCGGCCCGTACGATGTGTGGAATGTGGATTATGTGTATGTGAGTAATGGGAAGGCGAAAGAAGTTTTTCCTCCTACACCACCAATTACTTTTGATCCTCCATATGAAGATTTTCCTGATCGCTCAGTGGTTTCAAATTTAACAACTATGCTTAAAGATTATTGGTCGATACCTATTAAACACTTTAGGAATAACCCCACTAGCAACATAATTGCTCCAAAAGTTACAATTGCAACTAATCGAAAGGATCAAGTAGTTGGATCAGGAGAGGCGGTAAATTACAGTAGCTATGTTATCGCTGGAAGTAAAAATAGCAGCGTTTCAAAAACTTTGGAAACAGCAACAGCACCGCCTTCACCAAGCGATCTTAACTACCTTGAACCTAAAACTGTAAATATTAAAATAAGCGAATTACCTGATCTTTCAACATTAATAACAGATGATTCAGTAAGTATAAAAATTAGTTTTGTCTTAAATTCTAAAGACAACATTAAAAAAATTTCCAACTCCACTGGAGACTGGGACGAGGCTGTTTACAAACCCATCAACTTCAAATCCAACGACACGATTAGTGCAACTAACATTCTTTCGGATTACTACGCCTACGATGATGGCAAAGCCGAGTTTGGCATTAAACTCAACGGCAAAGGCACCCAACTGGCGTATGAGTTTAACATGAAAACCACCGAGGAAGATGACGTCATCGCCATTGATATCTACTTTCCGAAATACGGTGATGATACCAATCAGTTCATTCAGCTTTTTATCGCCAATTCGCTGCCGGCAGCTGACAATGAATATAGCTTCAAACAATCGTATGCTGTGCAGCGCACCACGCGCAATCAATTTGTGCGATTCAAAATTCCGGATAAAGTAACCGTAAAAGATAAATTCTACATCGGATGGCAACTGAACTCCGAAGCAGTGATACCCATTGGTCTGGATCGCAACACCGACTCCGGAAGTAAAATCTACACCAAAGTATTGGGCGCAGCCAACTGGGAACAAAATACTACTCTGTATGGAAGCATCATGATGCGCCCGGTTTTAGGCAAAGCTCCTGACGTTGTTTTAGATGTAGAGTCATCCGCTGCGGGCAAACCGTATCCCAATCCCACCGCAGGCATCTTCCATTTACCCAGCGAAGCAGATCGCATTCAGTTGTTTGATCTCTCAGGCCGATCCATCGACTTCACTGAAACCCAGCTAGCCGACAAAAAAAAAATCTCCATCCTTACACCCGCCACCGGACTATACTTGGTTCGCTATTTCAATCAGCAAT
>JAJTHV010000381.1 GCA_021300095.1 Flammeovirgaceae bacterium
ATGAAGATAAAAAAGGAAATATCTGGATGGGTGTTTTTGGAGGCGTGAGTTGTTACGATGGAAAAACATTTCGCAATTATATTATTCAAGGTGATAGCATATATGTCGATCGCACCGGCAAAACTTTTTCCGACAGGCCGGCTAATGAAGTTAACACCGTGCTGGAAGACAAAACCGGTAAGCTTTGGTTCGGCACACGGGGTAAAGGCTTTATTTATGATGGAAAAACCTTTACCGTGATTGCGAACAAAGGCAAACCTTTTACGGGAATCAACAGCATCATCGAAGACAAGCAAGGCGCCATTTGGCTGGGAGGCAAAGATGGCTTGTGGCGCTATGACGGCACAGCGTATAAGCGTTTTGCACCCAATGCGGTTAGCTATGTGTTGGAAGATCGGAAAGGGAATATTTGGACAAGCTCGATTACTACCAAAGGTGGAGTGCTTCGGTATTATCATCGCAAGACATTGGATTATCTGCGTCCAACCATCACCGATATAAATCCGATGGTGGGTGTGGTTTTTGGGTTTTTAGAAGCGAAAGATGGTAGTATCTGGTTTGGCTCGGAAGGTATCTATCAATTTGATGGAAAAAATATTTTAGATTTCAGAGAGGAATGAGTGGCGCAGTGCTAAAGCAAGTAAAATTGGATCATCAAAAATGAAATTTTACAAAACCCTATTTGTACTAATTGCAGCTAGTCTTTTTAGCTGTGATAATTCAAAGGAAAAGTTGTTTTGGATTTCGGAAACAGATGGTGAAAGAAATGATTTACTTTTCATGGCCGAATCGACCAACGTACCAAACCTTTCTGGCGATAGCCTGAAGCTTTTCTTGAGCAGTGATGAAAGGAAAGGATTGGATACATCAACGATGCAGTATAAAAATTTCGGGCCAATTTATACCACAAAGAAGTTTAAGGTCTTTGTCTTACTGAAAAGCATTGATTCATTTGGACGCGATTATGTATTTTTAGTGCGTAGCTACAACCATCAATGGAATTTAATAGACAGTTTTGAATTGGCGATTTGGGATGAAGTGACTAAGAAATACTGCTTTGGTTCCATCAATCGCAATTTGATTATAGAGCGAAAATGTGGTGAGGGTAATTACTACGATATTCGCCAAATAACAGATGATGGTAAAATAATAATGACTTCCGATTATGAACCTTAATGTAAAATGAGATTACATAAACCCAAGCCAACACTCATTGTGCTCTTATTGGCAATGCCTCTTACCACGTTCAGCCAAACGGTGAAAGAAATGCAACCGGAGCTGGGTTATGAAGTGGACAAAAGTCCCGAAGGCGAATTGATGTTTAACAATAAAAAGAAAAAATGCGCTGCGCTTTTTGAGCGCGATAGAAAAACATGGACGGCTGCCGAAAAGAAGCTGGCAGAAGAATGTAGTGGAGAACCAGATGAGCCGGAAGGTTATTATGATGTATTAGGACCGGAATGCAGTTGGTATTGTGGAGGAGGCGAAGACACGCGGACGGCTTCGTCTGAACTGAAATCGCAAGGGGAGAGTAATTATGCTGCCGGCAATGCGCATGACCTGAGTTACAAAACTGCATGGGTAGAAGGAGTGCCGGGCTATGGCATTGGAGAATCGCTTACCTATCATTTTCCACCTCACACACCGCGCATCACTAAAATCATTGTGGTAAATGGATACGCCAAGTCGCCCAAGGCTTGGAGCGAGAACTCGCGTGTGAAGAAATTGAAATTGTATATAAACAATAAGCCCATTGCTATTCTAAACTTGCAGGATACGAGAGCCGAGCAGATTTTCACATTCGATCCCATTGGAAATGCCAATCGGGAAGACAAAGCCCTGAGAAGTATGCCGCAATGGACGATGAAGTTTGAAATAATGGGTGTCTATAAAGGAGAGAAGTATGATGACACAGCAATCACCGAAATTTACTTTGACGGGATTGATGTGCATTGATTTATTGTTGTAATCATTTGGAGGAACCTAAACTCCAATAGAATTCAACAATTTCCAAGCTGGAATTTAGGTAATTACTTCTTGCTCACCGGCATCGCCTTTAGCGTATAGCCCTTCGCCTTCAGCAATTCCAACAAGCCCTGTGTGCCTTCTAAGTGTGCAACGCCTACTGCAATGAAAGCTTTGTTCTCTTTCACCATCTTTTCAATCTTCGGCAGCCACTCGGCATTGCGCTTGTTATAAAATTCATCCACAAACAGCGGATTGTTTTCTACAGGATGTAAGGTGAATTCAAAAATCTCTTCCAACGATTCATGCGGGTAGTTGCTCATCAATTTTTGAAATTCTGCCTTCTGCGTTTCGAAATTGTCGATGCTGTGCAGCAAAGCCTTCACCTGATTATACATAGGGTATGCGTTGATGGCTTGCGCCTCGCGTTCAATAGGCTCCAAGCTAAAAGCGGCCACTTTGTTTTTCTTGGCAAAGAGCAGTAACTCAATGTCGAAGTACTTTACCTTTTCTTTCAGCGTCAAACGGGTCATTAAAATGGATAGCGCCAAAGGTTTGATCTTGGAATATTTTGCTTCAAACTGCTTTTGGTTGATGCCAAACTCCTTTTCGAAGAAGTTTAATACCTTTTTATAGTCGGCAGGGGAGAGTTCGGTGCTCAACGACTTTCCTTTTTCAAAATGAAGCGCTATGTTTAGTTCGTGCTGTGCATGGTGGTCTACCTGATCTTCTATGGCAAACAAGGTAGAACCTTTGATGCGCTCACTTACTTCCTTCGGAACGTAAAACTCCTTTTCGCCAATGAATTTGAGCGTTCCCAAAATGTAGGATGGGTTCTTCAATCCGTTACCGGAAATCTCCCACAATACGGAAGATTGAGCGTAACAAAAGAGAGAGGCGATACAGGCGAGCGCAAGCAGGAAACTTTTCTTCATAAAGGGGAATTAAAATGAAGTTGTAAAGAAACTACAAATGCCATTAAAAGGAAATGACTTTAGTTAGTTTTCATCCATTGTTTTTGTGTATTTTAACGGTGATTTTTAACGGAAACTAGCGGGTGTAAATGAGCGAAGAACTACTCAAGGCTGTCATTCAATTTTTTGCCATTGTAGCCAAAGAACGCATTACCGAAGATGAGCGGGCGATTATCAAAGAGTTTTTGTCGCTGCACCTCAATCAGGATGGCACCCGTTATTATCTATCTTTATTTGACGATTTCTGCAAAACCAACAAGCGCATTGCCGCCAACGGCCCTCTTGCCAATGTAGACGCTGAAACTCAGGAGTTTGTAGACGACTGGGCGCAGATCATGCAGATCTCCAAAAAGGTGAATCAGGCACTCACCATGCAGCAAAAGGTGGTGCTCGTGATCAAAATCATCGAGTTGGTATTTGCCGATGACAACCTTTCCGAGCGCCAGAGCAACCTCATCTTCTACATTAGTGAAGCACTGAAAATTCCGGCCAAAGACTTCCGCGCTATGCGCTCGTTTGTGTTGGGCCATGATATTGAAGAACTGGGCTCCAAACAAATCTTGATTATCGATGAAGGCTCGGACGAGATTAAACATCCGGGGCCGCG
>JAJTHV010000403.1 GCA_021300095.1 Flammeovirgaceae bacterium
AATCAGGAACAATCAAATTATATGGCACTCCTGCTGAAGAAGGTGGCGGTGCTAAAGTCTATATGGTGCGCGATGGTTTGTTCAAAGATGTAGATGCAGTGTTGCACTGGCATCCTTCCAATACCAACGATGCAAGTCCCGAGTCGTGCATGGCGATTAAACAAACCTTGTTTCGCTTTTATGGCCGTTCAGCACATGCTGCCGCTGCTCCTGAAAAAGGACGCTCTGCATTAGATGCTGTTGAAGCTATGAACTACATGACCAACATGATGCGCGAACATATTCCATCCGATGCACGCATTCATTATGTGATTACCAAAGGCGGTTTGGCTGCCAATGTAGTGCCCGACTTTGCCGAAGTAGAATACATGGTTCGTCATCCGGATGCAAAAGTAGTTGCCGAAATCTGGGATAGAATTGTGAAGTGTGCCGAAGGCGCTGCTACCGGAACAGAGACCACCACAAAGTATGAAGTGATTTCAGGTTCATTCAACCTCATGCCGAATGAAACGCTAGCGAGATTGATGTATGACAATTTGAAAAAAGTGGGAGGCGTAACCTACACACCGGAAGAAACTGAATTTGCGAAAAAGATTCAAGCCAGCTTTACCTTCAAAGCGCCTGAAGTAACACAGGCACAACAAGTGCAACCATTTAAACTGGGCGGATTCTTTCCGGCCTCTACAGATGTAGGCGACATTACATGGGTTGTTCCTACTACCGGACTTGGCACTGCTACGTGGATACCCGGTGTAGCACCGCATTCGTGGCAAGCCGTAGCCACCGGCAGCAATGGCATTGGCCTGAAGGCGATGTTGAATGCGGCTAAGTGCATTACCATGACCGCAATTGATTTGTTTAACAATCCGGAATTGACTGATAAGGCGAAGAAAGAACTGGCCGAAAAAACCGGAGCAGGCTTTGAGTACAAATCACTCGTAGGCGATCGCAAGCCGCCTTTAGATTTCAGAAAGGGATTATAGATTTTAACACTCTCAAAAAATTTCAAGTTCTTATATGCCTTTGTGATACCCATTTAAAATTATTCACTAAAAGAATACTTCCCTTGAGCCCATCGCGTATTGCAGTAAAACTGATTTTCTTCATCAATGGATTTATCCACGCCAATCTGGCTGCGCGGTTTCCACGAGTGCAAGAGCTTTTCCAAATCAACGATGGAAAATTGGGATTTGTTTTGTTAGCTTCTTCCGTGGGTGCCTTGCTGGCCATGCCCTTTACGGGATGGTTGATCATCCGCAATGGAAGTAGACGCATAACTATTTTTTCGATCTTTCTGTATTGCATCTTCGTTCCACTCGTGCCGGTTATGGTTAGCTTCGGCATTCCGGGATTGGTTGTTCTTTTCTTCATCATGGGTTTAACGGCTGGTATGCTCGATGTGTCGATGAACTCGCAAGCGGTGATGGTTGAAAAAATTCACGAGAAGCCCATCATGACATCCTTTCATGCGCTATTTAGTATCGGCATGTTTGCAGGTGCTTTTTGCGGAGCGTTGTTTGTTAAATTAGAAACGACTTTGTTTATACACTTGGCTTCGGTTGTAGCTTTGAGTTTGCTCGGAGCAGCCTGGGCACGCTACCACCTCATTCACGATAAGCCGCAAGAAAAAGAAGTGGACGGTCCGGCCTTTCGATTGCCGAATGCTGCGATGGTGAGTATTGGTGTGATTGCGTTTTGTTGCATGTTGGGCGAAGGTGCCATGGCCGACTGGAGCACAAACTACATGGAGAACATCGCGATGGCACCACCGGCATTAGCTCCGTTAGGACTTTCAGCCTTCGCATTGGCGATGACGATCGGGCGTTTCTTTGGCGATGGCGCTCGACTGAAGTTTGGCGATCGCAAGCTGATGATTCTTTGTGGGGTGATTTCAACGCTCGGCATTTCATTGACATTAGCATTTAGCCATCCGTATTCAGTGATTACCGGATTATTCATTGTTGGAATCGGGCTTTCATCGATCGTTCCTATTGCCTACAGTATTGCGGGAAACTCTACGAACCTTCCTCCGGGTGTTGGCTTAGCTATGGTAACTACTGTAGGTTATTCAGGATTTTTATTCGGCCCCCCACTGATTGGTCTATTAGCAAATTGGCAATCGCTTCGCATTGCATTAATGTTGGTAGCTTTTCTTTTTGTGATAATGACGTTTCTTAGTGCAAGGTATAAATCCGCATAAGTCGTATTTTTGATGTATGGAAATAAAACAGATTGAACACGGATCGAAAGGTGCCTTTGTGATTGAAGAAGGTAACGAGCGGTTGGCCGAATTATCATATTCCAAAGCGGGAGATAAATTAATCATCATCGACCATACCGATGTATCGGATAAACTACGGGGACAGGGAGCCGGCAAACAGTTGGTGATGAAAGCCGTGGAATACGCACGCGCTTCTAACTTAAAGATTATTCCATTATGTCCATTTGCGCGATCCGTGTTTGACAAAACTCCGGAGATTGCAGACGTTTGGAATATGTAATTTTCCAAAAACAAAATCTGTAGAGCTGTGCCGTTGATTGAAAAATCTTCTTATCGCAAACCATTTTATTTATTCAATGGTCATTGGGAAACGATTGTGCCTAGTTCGTTTCGTAAAATCAGAGGAGTCTCTTATCAACGCGAGCGACTGGAATTAGTCGATGGTGATTTTTTAGATTTGGATTGGTTGAAAGGAAACAATCAAAAGCTGGTGGTGATCTCGCATGGATTGGAAGGCAGCAGCGAGCGTCACTACTCCAAGGGAATGGCTAAGTATTTTCATGCTCGTGGTTGGGATGCTGTTGCATGGAATTGCCGCGGATGTAGTGGAGAGATTAATCGGCTGCCACGGTTTTATCATCATGGTGCTACCGAAGATATTCGTGCTGTAGTCGAAAATGCCATTCATACAAAAAGATATTCAACCATCGCTTTAGTGGGATTTAGCATGGGCGGAAGCATGACACTGAAGTATATGGGCGAAAACGGAAACAAATTGCACGACAGCGTAAAAACAGCGGTGGTGTTTTCTGTGCCTTGTCACCTAGGATCAAGTGCTCGAGAATTGGACAAACCTTCGAAACGATTTTACCTGAATCGTTTTTTAAAGAAGTTGCAAAAGAAAATTCAAGCAAAGTCGTTGCAATTTCCCCATATCGTTTCAGCAGAAGGGTTTGGAACAATTCGTTCGTTCCGCGACTTTGATAACCGCTATACGAGTCGATTGCATGGATTTAATGATGCGGATGATTTTTATGAACGGGCTTCTTCGGGATCGCATATTTCTTCGATACAAAAACCAACATTGATAGTGAATGCGTTGAGTGATCCGTTTTTGCCGGAAGAATGTTATCCATTTGATGTAGCTAAAAAACATTCGACCGTGTTTTTAGAAACGCCTGCAGATGGAGGACATGTTG
>JAJTHV010000383.1 GCA_021300095.1 Flammeovirgaceae bacterium
TATGATTTACTTTCTCGAGCATGTCAACAATCGCCTGCCTTTCGGCATGCCACGCAATCGACTTCAGCAACCCCACGTTCTCCATCGGCATTTCATGGGTTGCATCCAAACTGGCAGGCTCCGTGATCTCCAGCGGCAAACATTCTCGCTCAATCACATCACCGGTAGTTAATAACACAGCCCGCCTGATCACATTGTTTAATTCACGCAAATTTCCGTGCCAATAATAATTCGTAAATATATCTTTTACATTCACTGAAAAAGATGACACCTGTTTACCCAAGGAAAGATTGGCTTTTTGTAAAAAGAAATTGGCGTAAAACAAGATGTCGTCTTTGCGTTCGCGCAAGGGAGCCAGTTGAATTTTAAACTCATTCAATCGGTGATACAGATCTTCGCGAAAGGCCCCATCCTTCACTGACTTCATTAGATTTTCATTGGTGGCAGCGATGATACGCACATCAATTGACGTATCTTTCGTAGCGCCAATGCGTTTTATTTTTCGCTCCTGAAGTACGCGCAATAACTTCACTTGATTTTCATACGATAAATTTCCGATCTCATCCAGAAAAATAGTTCCGCCATCGGCTTGTTCAAAACTTCCTGGCTTGTCGGCAATAGCGCCTGTGAATGATCCTTTCACATGACCAAACAGCTCGCTGCCAGCCAGCTCTTTGGGGAGCGCACCACAGTCAATTGCCATAAACGGGTAGGCAACACGTTTGCTCAGTGCGTGTATCGACTGCGCAACGTATTCTTTCCCGGTTCCGGTTTCTCCGGTGATGATCACCGAAATGTCCGAAGGAGCAATTAATTCAATGAACCGCTGCACCGACTGAGACGATTCGCTTTTGCCCACAATGAAATTGCCCGAATGACTTGCATCGACAGTTACTTTCTTGTTTTCAAGGGATATTGCTGCTGCGCTTGACTGGTTGTTTTTAAGCAGATTCTTAGCGATGGTTTCCTGAATGCTGGCCAGCAATTCATCGGGATACAAGGGTTTAGTGATATAGTCACTCGCCCCAAACCGAAACGTTTCCACCGCTGTCTTTACGTCTGAATAGCCGGTAATGATAATCACAGCCACGTGCGCATTCAGCACCTTTATCTTTTGCAGTAATTCTACTCCGGTCAGATCAGGTAATTTGAAATCACACAGAATTAAATCAAAGTGATTTGCGCGAAGTTGTAACAGCGCCTCTTCACCGGTAAAGGCAGTATGAACGACATAAAGGTGTTTGGTGAGAAACTTGGTTAACATCAGGCAGATGTCTTGATCATCATCGACAACTAAAATCTTTTGCATGTGAGAAAAATTAATGTACCGATTAAAGAGCCAATAAATTCAATGTTCTAAGTGCGGTGTGAACTGCTTTAATGGAAAAGGGCTTCGGAATAAAGTAATGAGCACCCAACTGCATCGCTTTGTTTACTTCTTGATGATACGCACTAATGACAATTATTTTCAAATCAACCTTTGTGATATTCAAATAGGTGATCACTTCAAATCCGGAACCGTCCGTTAGATCAATGTCAATGAACAACAGATCGTAGGCACTTATCTGCAATTTTTCAATCGCTTCCCTGACAGATGCGGCACAGTCCGCCTTGTAATCTAGTTTATTCAAATGCGTACATAGCATCTGACAAATATCAGGCTCGTCATCTACTACCAGCACCCTCGTCATAGCAAGTGCACGGTTTAAGGAAGCTTGATTAACTTGTTTTGCTGCTCAAGTTCTTCTTTAGTATAGAAAGGAAAGAATAGTTTGAAGAGTACGGCTACCAGGCCAATAAAACAAAGATAGCCTATTATAAATGTAGTTGCGAATAGAATGAAGTCTTTCATGTGTTTTATATTTTTAGGGCATTTAAGGATTGTTCTTGCAATCGGTGTAATGCTCTTTAAGTTGAATTAATCCACTAATTGCCACGTCCACTCTGTTTAAAATCATGCCATCTATTAATCGCTCATTTCAAGTCTGAATGACCGTCCGTGTGAAGTATTCTATACAACAGTGCGTAAAATGTCTACAGAAAAGGGTAGTGGAACACCCGTTATCAACCCGTTTCCAATAATTTACTTATGGCATCAATTTTTCATGGAGCATGATCACATCTTAAATTAATTTGTATGGGAAATGTTCTTTATTTCGTAGCTGTTGTTCTCCTTATTTTCTGGCTATTGGGTTTCTTTGTTTACAGCGTAGGTGCGATCATCCATGTATTGCTGGTGTTAGCTGTCATAGCCATATTGGTGCGAGTTATCAAAGGTGATCGAGCTGTATAAAGTGCTGCACAAGCGTTTGCGAGACTCGTTTGTTTTCTTCCAACAAGGCAATAAGCGATGGATGCTTTGGTTGCTTGGTATTTTCCTAATCGGTGGTTTGTTGCAATTTGCTCTTGCAACTTGGGTGAGTTGGGAAGTAACTGCACAAATACGAGCATCACATGGTTCCACTTCTTCTATTGAAGTCAGTTTGTGGCACCGATCCATTTCAATCGGACACCTTCAATGGTTTTCCGATGGAGAAAGTACGAATAGGCGAGGGCACTCGGTTCGTGCTCGGAACATTTCAGTAGATGGCATCCATCTCATCGATCTGTTGTTTCAACACCAAGTGATTGTAGAGTCGTTGAAAATCGATAGTGCAACTATCGAATATGACGAATCAACGAAAGTTCAGATGAACGGGAATGCCTCAAACAGGGA
>JAJTHV010000028.1 GCA_021300095.1 Flammeovirgaceae bacterium
GCAACCAACAACACCACCAGAGGAATTGGTATTTTTTTGATGTACTTACTTTTGATCAAGGGCATTCCGAAAATGATAATCAAGCTGACGATGCCAACGAAGGTAACGCGCGGATCTTCGTGATAAAGCGAATCCGGTATGCGCTCGAAGAGTTGAATCGTTTCTAATCCTTTCAAGGTAGCAGGGTCAATACCTAAGAGAATATGAATTTGCTTAGAGAAGATAATCAGCCCGATAGCTGCCAGCATGCCATGCACCACTGAGTGCGGGAAGAAATCGCTGAGCGCACCAAACTTGAGGAAGCCAAATGCAATCTGCAATAGGGAAGCAATGACAATTACACCCAGCGCCAATTTCCATCCTTCGGTGCCACCACCTAACTCAGTTACTGCGCCTGCACAAATAGTGATTAACCCCGCGGCCGGTCCTTTTATCGTTAGGCGCGATCCGGCAAACAGGCTTACAAATAGTCCACCAATCATGGCGGTGAGCACGCCCATAGCCGGAGGGAACTCACTCGCTTTCGCGATACCAAGGCTTAATGGCAAGGCAAGTAAAAAGACCATGAAACCAGAGAGCGCATCGCTTCTCCAATTTTGTTTGAGGCCTTCGAATCCATCTTTTGGAATTTCTAATGTTTTCATTTAATAAATATCGGTTAAGATGTTGCGTGAGCAAACATCGATGAAGAATAATTAAAAGTAAGAGCAAAGACTGCTCACGATCGAAATGACCGTAGTAGAAATCCTAAATTAAAAATACCTGATTTAATTGATACAGTGGAGGGTGTGTATCAAATAAGTTTTGCCTGGAGTGTAGCGGTATGTACGTACGGCTGGAGTGGTTGGCAAAAGATAAATACTTAGCTGAATAGAGTTCGATGGCGAGGGGCAGTGCATCTTTTCCTTCGCGTTCTTCTTCGTTGCATTCTTCCAGAAAAAGAAGTGAATTAATAGTTGTCTGAGCTACCGATAGATGACTTTTATCAGAAGCACCACTGGCACTAAATTCAATAGTGGAATTTAACAATGCAGGAGCCAGCAGCTCGAAAGAGAAGAGCAGGATCGCAAAAAATTTCAATGTGTGGCTATTTCTCAACTGCATTCAAAAACGCGTGAACTGGGCGAAAGTTGCGTAAATATTTTTGAAAAATCCAATATTTTGTGTTGTTAGCTTAATGTTCTTTACTAGTTTGTTAATGTTCTTTACTAGTTTGTTAATGTAGTTAACTGAAATTGGCGGATGATGAAAAACTCACTTACTATCAATTAAGCAAATATTAAGTATCAAAATTTCCATAAGTTATTGTTAGTTGATTGGAGTTAGCTTATTTCTTTAATAATCATTCTGATACCAGTTCGACTAATATTCGACATTTCAGGAATGTTAACTCGGTGATGTTATGATTGCTTATTTTCCTAAACCACTACCAGATGAGATATTGTATAGTCTGATAGCACGTTATGGATTGCACACGCATACCACATCCTATCAGCCGCTTATGCGGGATATTTATGGAATAAAATCACTCGAAACGAACATCGATTTGCCTGGCCATATGTCGCTATTTTCGAATAGCACAAAACGAGTTTTATCCTTGAATTCAGAGGAACTGATTAATAGGTATACGTTGTGGCCCTTCTATGCCCATTTCATAAAGAAGGAAAAGCATAAAGCGACAATTGAGTCTATAAAAAAGACAGGCAGCAAAGGCATTGATTTAATTTGTGGATTGAGGTCGTCAAACATTAAGCGGGTTAAGATCCCGCAGTATTGCCCGACATGTTGCCTTGAAGATATCGACAAGTTCGGTGAAATGTATTGGCACAGAAAGCACCAAATACCTAGCATTCTTATTTGCTCAAAACATAATTGCTATTTAGAAACAGCCCAATTGGATGGGGATCTTTTCACTAAAAAGCATCAATTTATCAATGCTTCATTTAAGACTTGCCCACAAACTATTGCTAAGAAAAACGATAACTCGATTGTGACAAGCCTCTCTCTTAGAATGTCAGAACTTCTTGGTATTCTAAATGGAGCGCAACAACCTAGCTTTATTGAAAATTTGCAGAATATAAGGCAGCTCTTTACAAGTGAAGGACGTACTCAATTCTCTAAAATGGTAAGTGAATTCTATGATTTCTATGGTAAAGAAACGGTGGCCTTATATCAAAATAGCCAAAAATGGACTGATAGAAAATTATTGACGATTGATGTTGCAAGATCTGAAATGACGATCAATCCATTGAGAAATATCATGATCGAAAAATTTATAACGGAGAAACCTACGACAAGGAGGAAGGTCGAACCTACGTTTAAGGTCAAATCAATTCCGTGTGTAAATTTTATTACGCATTCCAAGAGAAAATTTCGAGTTCCCTTGACCGAGGTGCGGTTCTCTAAAAGGAAGAACTGCCAATGCGGAGTTTTTGTTTGTCCGTGCGGTGTAAAACAAGGGGTATACAAGTATGATACGGAAAACTATTCAGAACCCTTTGTAGATGACTATGGGAAAAGTTGGAAAAATGAACTTAAGAAGGCCTTGGATTCAGGGCAAAAGCTCGCGATAATTGCTAAGAAATTCAAGATTAACATCCACCAGGTCTGCCATTACAGATATAAATTCTCACACGAAATCTCCAAAGATGAAATGGAGCAATCATTCAAGTTAGAGTTTAAAAAAAGGAGAAAAAAATATCGAACAAAATGGTTAGAAGTTCTTGA
>JAJTHV010000233.1 GCA_021300095.1 Flammeovirgaceae bacterium
CAATTGTAAAATCAATAGCGAGTATCGTGACAGGACTTTTGATTTTAATATTGCCATTAATTGGACTGGTCCTCCTAATGAGATAAGAGTATAAAATTACAGCTGCCAACACAATGTTTCTGCTATGGTGCGGTGACGTGTTGCCCAAAGTTTATATCTTCGTTCCAAGTTTGGTTTCGGGGACAGGACGCGGCTTCGGAAGCGCACCACAGCAGAAACACACACGTTGGCAGTAATAGGGCCCGGACAAACTTGTGTGTCAAAAATCAACGGACGACAAGACTACTAATAAAGATTTCCCACTGGGACAAGTGAACAGCTTCGCAGACAACTTGGACTTTAAAAAAGAAATTAACGTTGGACAAAAGAGAAAAGTAATGACCCACCCTTCGCATTTTTAAGAAGATTGTACTCCGAATGCCCACGCATTTGGCACATGCCATAGCCGCACAAACCCACAGCGACACCAAAGCTATGACAAGAGCCAAATCCCCAGCCCAACAAGTTCCAAACATAGATTTGATTTTAAACTATTTGACTTTAAATTGCACGCATGTTCAAAAGATTATTAGTTTATCTGATTCTTGCCAGCATGATAATTCATTGCGCTGGTAGATTAGGGCTTTTGGACAGTCTTTATCAACAGCGACACAGAATAGCTTATAATTTGGGTTTAATTGCCGAAATACCCTTTGCGATGTGTAGTGGTGATTATGAATTTGACGGCAAAATCAATTTTCAGGCAGACGACAAGGATGAAGCGGGAGCGCCTGTTAGTTACCAACCGAGAGAGATAACGCTTTTTTTCTTTGACGATGATTTAAATTTCAATATCGAACATAACTTTTTGAGTAGCTCCGTTAAAACGCATTACTCTGATAATCCTTACAAAAGTCCAGACCGGGCTATTTTTCAGCCCCCTAAAATATAGTTGTAGTCTTTTTTGAGCCGCGTTCCTGCGGATAAGGTTTCTATTTACAACTATAATAATCAATCTATGAAATTTTTATCATGGGCAGTTGTCTGCCTGTTTATCTCTTTTTCCGGCTATTCACAAAATACAATCAATGGACAAATAACAGACAAGGCCACTAACCAATCCATCGCTTACACAACTGTTTCTGTTCTTAATTCTTCCGTTGGCACCAATGCCGACAGTGACGGGCGATTTTCATTAACTATTGCTAAAGGTTCTTACCAAATCATCTTCAGTGCTGTTGGCTACGCATCTAAAGTAGAGTCTGTAACGGTTTCTGCTGCAGCAACAGAGTTAAACATTGTGCTAGAAGATGCTACTCAAACTTTAAATGAAGTGGTAGTAACGGCCAATAAGCGTGAAGAAGATATTATAAAAGTAGCTACTTCCATTACATATCTATCTGCCAAGAAACTGGAAGACACTCGCACATGGGGACTTGGCGGACTGACTGCTTTAGTGCCAAACTATACTTATCAGGAATTAGGCGTTCCTTTTCAACAGGTGCAATCTATTCGCGGCATTCAGATATTTAGTGAAAACCCTGCGGTATCTACTTACATTGATGATGTGAATAACATCGACATCTTGGCCAATGGTTTTGCTTTTACAGACATCGAAAGAATAGAAGTTTTGCGCGGACCACAAGGAACTTTGTTTGGTCGTAATGCCATGGGTGGTGTTGTAAACATCATCACCAAAAAGCCAACGAATAAGACGGGTGGCTTCGCTGAGGTAAGTGCCGGTAACCTAGGATTACAGCGTTACAGTGCAGGATTCAAAACACCGATTATTAAAGACAAACTGTTTTTTGGCTTGAACGGTTTGTACCAGAATCAAGACGGCTATTGGAAAAACGATACTAGCGGAACAGGTGCAACGCCAACAGAGGGAGCAAAATACAAAGGCAAGTTAGTGGGAGGCGAAAAGAATTTGTACGGAAACCTGTTTTTAAAATGGTTGCCTACTCAGCGTCTCAGTCTTACACTAAATTTAAAAGGACAAAAAGACTGGAGCAACAACACAGGCTTTTTCGTTTCGCAAGCTGATAGAGACTTAGCACTCGCAAATCCTGACAAAATAAATTTGGCAAGAGTTGGCGAACACGAACGTAACATCTTAAACTCTTCGTTGGTAGCAAAATATTTCGGTAATAAGTTTGCTTTGACTTCAATTTCCTCCTACCAAACTATTGACTTGTCTTTTAAGGACATTGATTTTCCGGGCTTTTACCATTCATTTTATAAAAGTGCCATTGGAGAAAAACTGCCACCGCAACAAGTGTATAGCCAAGAAATAAGAATTAATTCAAACTCTGAAAGAAAATTACAATACACCGCAGGTTTCTATGGGTTTTCGCAAGTGGGTTATGAACCATCAACCAACTTAGCCTTTGAATTAGCACCAAACACCTATTCAATCTTCCGAAACAAAAGCAACAATTTTGGTTTGGCGGGCTTTGGCGAGTTAAGTTATCAGATTACCAAAAATTTTAAAGGAACAGCTGGTTTACGTTATGATTACGAAAAACGTGAAGCTACTTTTAACGGATTTGGTGATGCTTCGTTTGTTGGTGGCGTATTTACCCAGACAGTTCCCGACACCACCGTAAGCGGAAACTATTCAGCACTTTCACCGAAAGTTGCATTGAGTTATGCAGTAAATAGCCATTCAAATATTTATATATCATACACTCGTGGTTTCCGTGCAGGTGGCGTAAATGCTCAAAAAGTTCCTGTCAACGTTCGCCAAACCTATGACCCTGAATATTCAAACAACTATGAAGTGGGTTACAAAACTTTCTTGGCAAGCAACAAATTGAGTATTGGAGCTTCTGCCTTTTTGATTCAATGGCAGGATTTACAGTTCTTTAATTTGGTTGCTCCCTTTACCTATGCAAGAGAAAACGTAGGCGATGCACAGTCAATGGGATTAGAGTTGGAAGTTTCGGCAATTCCAGTAAAAGGTTTGCAATTGGATGGAAGTTTAGGATTGAACCAAACCGAGTACAAAAGATTTAATTTGAAACGTGTAAACTTTGGGACTGGGGTTGAAAGTTCTACTGCAATTGGCGGAAATAGCCTTTCTAACGCACCAAGCCATACCATTTTCTTTGGTGCTCAATACGAGTATGCTATCTCTAAAAAATTGAAGGCAGTTGTTCGTGGTGAAATTCGCAATATCGGCAGTTACTATACCGACATTCAAAACAAAATTGAACAACCAAGTTATACACTTTTCAATTCAAGAGTTGGTTTAGCCTATGGCAATTATAGCCTTTTCTTTTGGGGACAAAACCTGAACAACGAAAGGTATTTGGCTTTTGGTAATCCTGACAGCAGTTTCGGTAAGAATGTAAGAACGGCAGCACCGAGAACAATGGGTGTTACGCTGAACGTGACGTTTTAATTCTTATGCGCAATTCCTGTAAAGGGATTGGGCTTTGTATTTCTTGCGTCTCAAAAGTTTAACCTCATTAATAAAGAACCAATATGAAAACTTCAATAGAACAATTTGAAATAAAGCCTGTGCGATGATTAGTAAAACGAAAATACAGCGATGGGTACGAAAATCACATCGTTATTTGGGATTGGTGTTGGGCATACAATTTTTAGCATGGACGCTCGGTGGTTTGTATTTTAGCTGGACAAGCATTGAACAGATAAGAGGTGAAGATTTGCGTGCTGACAAAAGACCTTTGCCTATCCAAACTAAAAATGCTTCACTTGGTATTTTATTAGATAGTTTGCAAGCAGCCAATCCAAACATGTCATTTAAAACTATTCAGGTAGTTGATATTTTAGGCAAAGCATATTATCAAATAGTAACATCGGTGGATGAGCAAGTATTATTATTTGATGTCAAAACCCTTCGACATAAGCAACCGCTGACAGAACAACAAGCCAAAAATGTAGCGCAACAAAGTTTGAAAAACTCTTCAGAGATTATAAAGGTCGAGTACCTGACAAGTACAAACGGCCATCACGAATACCGCGAAAAACCTTTGCCCGCTTACGCAGTTACGTTTGAAGCACCCAACAATACAACCGTATATGTTTCTACCGAACTAGGAACTGTACAAAGCTATCGCAACAACGCGTGGCGTTTGTTCGACTTCTTATGGATGCTACACACGATGGATTATGAAAACCGAGACAATATCAACAACTGGCTACTTCGACTATTTTCAGTCTTTGGACTGATTACAATTTCATCGGGCATGCTGCTTTTCTACCTAACTACGAAAACTAAACTCCTACAAAATGAATAAAATATTTTCAGTAATACTGCTGATAAGCCTGCTATCAGCTTGCAACAAATCAAACCCAAGTTCGGAGCATCAACCGCAAAAAGTGGTGATGAGCGATGAAGATTCTTTGAAACTAGCCAAAGAGATTGCGAATTTCAGTCCTGACAACCATGTGAACACGATGGAATTGTTTTTTGGAAAACCAAAGTTTGACATTAAGACCATCGGTATTTTAGTGTATGATGGAGTGAATGACTTAGACGTAATGGGGCCGCGATACGTGTTAGGCCAGGCAATGGGAGTCAAAACAAAATTGATTTCGATAAAACCGGGAAATATAAAAACAGTTATGGGTGTAGAGATTGTGCCCAACACAGTCATTGACTCTGTTTCACAACTCGACATTTTAATCATCCCCGGAGGATTTACCGGAACGATTGAAGCAGCCTATGATAAAGGACTTCACGACTGGATTAGAAGAATCGACAAGACAACAACCTACACAGGAGCAGTTTGTACGGGTGTCTGGGTACTTGGCGCAACCGGACTTTTAGAGAATAAACGGGCATCAACTAATTGGTACAGAGAAGAAGAATTTCTGAAAAAGTACAAAGCTATCCCCGCCAATGAACGCTACACCCAAGACGGCAAGTATTGGACAAGTGCGGGTGTGACAGCTGGAATGGATATGTCGTTAGCCATTATGAAAGACATTTATGGTGACAAGTACGCACAAGGCATTATGCTGGACATGGAGTACGACCCGCACCCACCCATTGAGGGAGGCACACCCGAAAACACAAATTGGTCTGTAAACTGGATGATGAAAGCCATGTATGACGGAGGAGTGAATCCGCTCATTGAGAAACTGGAGAAAGAAAAGAAATAGTTATTTGAAATCGCACACACTTTGTCAGGCCACACATGCCACCCACATCCAAAGCCAGACAAAGAGTGTGCTTAGTGTTGTGTAAGCGGACAAAGTAGTAAATGAAAAATACCCCACCGCACGACCTGCTAATAAAAAGTCGCGTAATTTGACGATTGACAAAAGACGCGGTTTCAAATAAAGCGTGTATAAGGCCCTACTACTGCCAACAAAATGCTTCTGCAATAGCGCGGTGAGGTGTAAGCTATAAGTGTTATCTTCGTTCAACGTTTGGTTTCGGGGACAGGACGCGGCTTCGGAAGCGCGCTACTGCAGAAGCACAAACGTTGTGTGTCATTTGCTAAAAAAGATTTGGCTTCGATTTATGGAAACACGTGGGACTGTGAATCATTACAGAAAAAAGACTATGACAAAAAATCTACTACTTACACTGTTGACAGTGATTTCCGTAACGGCTTCAGGACAGACATTTAAGACCGAAGACCAAAATCTAAAAGGGTGGACTAAAGAAACAAAGATTGTTTATGCCGACTTCAAAGGTAAACCGACAGACCAACTAAAAAGACTGAACAAAGAAGCTGGACTTCAAGCTTCAGCACAAATTGGACTTAAATCAATTCTTGACGTTCCAAAAAAGAAAAGAGACAGGGGACGACTCTTGGAGAAAGTCTACGTTGCTCCATTTTTTATCAAGACCACCTCGGTGACAATGACCAAAGACGAAAAAGAACTTGAAAAACAACGACTCTATTTCGACATGGGCGAGGTACACGCGAGAATGATGAGAAGAGATATTGAGCATATTCAGGACTCCACAAAAGCATACGGGACAATGTGGATTATGTATTCAAGTATAAAGGACTACTACTGTACTGAATTAGGAAAAATGTTCAATGACTACACCTATGAAGTGTTTGTTGAGAAAAAGGAAGGAGCGTTCGAAAAATGGCGAGAGCTAATTGACAAAGGACTAAGTGAATTAGATAAGTACGCTACAAAAAAGGAGGACTGCCACCGACTTTTGACAGGACTACCAATTGACCCAGAATACGAGCAGTCAGAGAAAGTCTTGGACACTTTTATGAGGTGTAACCAATAAAAAGCGGGACAAGCAAACGCCACACAACAGCATGTTTCTGCAATGGTGCCGTGACGAGTTGATATTAAGTTTTATCTTCGTTCAATGTTTAGTTTCGTGGGACAGGACGCGGCTTCGAAAAGGCACCACTGCAGAAACACAAACGTTGGCAGTAATGGCTCATGAAGAATAAGTTTATATTCGGACTAATTATTTTACTAGGTTGCGGACAAAAAAGCGACACGACTAACAATTTAAACTATATC
>JAJTHV010000035.1 GCA_021300095.1 Flammeovirgaceae bacterium
ATTGATTGGTATTTATCACAAAAATAGCTGAGGTAACAACGTTTTGTTAGATCGGCTTGAACCTAGTAACTTTACTATAAACCTAATCATACAGTTATCATACGGTTATTCCTCTATACGGCCATTGCATTTTTGATTTCGTTTTTATTTTTCCCTGTGCTTATCAAAATTTTAAAGCAGTGGAAAATATACGATTCACCAGGTCAGCATAAAATTCATACCACTTTCATACCTAGTTTGGGAGGTGTGGCCATTTTTGCAGGGGCGCTATTTGCATTAATAATTTCTTTGTCGTTGAAAGACTGGATGGATAGTAAATTTCTTTTCATCTCTATTTCGCTCATGTTTTTTATTGGCTTGCGCGATGATGTATTGGCACTCACGCCAAAGCAAAAATTGTATAGCCAGTTTTTACCGGTTTTTTTGTTAGTGTTTTTGAATGGAGTAACACTCAACTCTACTTATGGCATTGTAGACCTTCCGTTCATTCCTGTTTGGATTGTGTGGATCATATCCGTGCTCACGCTGGTAATTTTGACGAATGCGTATAACTTGATCGATGGCCTTGATGGGTTGGCCGGGAGCATTGGAATTATTTCACTTACCTTTTTTGGCCTTTGGTTTCATTCGGTGGGTGAGGAAACCTTCAGCCTCATTGCCATGACATTTGCCGGACCGTTGTTGGCTTTTTTGTTTTTCAATTGGCAGCCGTCTAAAATATTCATGGGCGACACCGGGGCGCTTATGATAGGATTCTTATTGTCATTTATGGCTATTCAGTTCATCAATACGAACTATAATTTACCAACCGGTCATCCTTCCAAGTTTCAAGCCTCCATTTCCACAGCGGTGGCGGTAGTGATTATACCTGTGTTTGACACCCTTCGCGTCATTATTCTGCGTTTGCGCAGAATGCAATCGCCATTCAAGGCGGATCGCAATCACTTGCATCATCAATTTTTAAATTTAGGATTCACGCATGCCAAAGCAGTGTTGACACTTTCAGCTATCAATTTGGTTTTTATTGGCATTGCCTGGGCATTACAAGATTATACAGATCATCTGATTATGCCTTTGATTTTGTTAATTTGTTTGGCGATTAATTATATTTTGAAAAGAGCGCAAGCAGCTCGAGTGCATTAATATGGAAGAAAGAGTAAGAAAAATTGAAGAAGAGGTAAGAGCCTTTCTGGTTGCCAGCAAAGAGGATCTCGAAAATTTTCGTTTAAAATATATTAGCAAGAAGGGCGCGGTCTCTTCTTTGTTTGATGATCTCAAGCTAGCTTCGGTAGAAGAGAAGAAGAAAATTGGTAAGGTGCTGAATGAATTGAAGCAATTGGCTGAAGGTAAATTCAAACACCTGCAGGAAAAACTGGAGAGCAGTCCTGATGCTGCCGCAGGACAAATCGATTTGTCGCTTCCGGTGGTTCCAAATAAAGTGGGCAATCTTCATCCCTTGAATTTAACACGCTATCGTATCATTGAGATTTTTGAGCGTCTCGGCTTCAATGTTTCGGATGGCCCTGAAGTAGAAGATGATTGGCATAATTTTACTGCGCTCAACTTTGCGGAAAATCATCCGGCTCGGGAGATGCAGGACACATTCTTTGTTGAAAAAAATCCGGATGTATTGCTCCGCACTCACACATCCAATGTGCAAGTTCGTTTGATGAAAAATCAAAAGCCACCCATTCGCTCCATCATGCCGGGACGTGTGTATCGCAACGAAGCTATTTCAGCTCGTGCGCATTGTTTCTTTCATCAGGTAGAAGGTTTGTATGTAGATAAGAATGTCGGCTTTTCCGATTTGAAGCAAACTCTGTATCATTTCGCGAAAGAGATGTTTGGACAAGAAACGAAAATCCGTTTGCGTCCTTCATTCTTTCCATTTACGGAGCCAAGTGCTGAAATTGATATTTCATGTTTGATCTGCCATGGCAAAGGTTGTAATGTGTGTAAATACAGCGGCTGGGTAGAGATTGCTGGTTCCGGTATGGTGCATCCGCACGTGTTGAAAAATGGCGGCATTGATCCGGAAGAATACACCGGATTTGCATTTGGGATGGGCATTGAGCGCATCACTATGTTGCGATATAGCATTAACGACTTGCGTTTGTTTTCCGAAAATGATCTTCGCTTTTTAAGGCAGTTCAAGTCGGTGATATGACCCAGTCTATTCAAACAGTAGCTGTTGTAGGAGCCGGCACGATGGGGCAAGGGATTGCGCAAGTGTGTGCCATGAGTGGCTACAAAACTATTTTGTTTGATATTGATTCAAATCTTTCCGAAAAAGCGCTTAGCGCAATTAATCAAAATCTGAATACCGCTGTTGCCAAAGGCAAACTGACTGAGGAAACAAAGCAGCGAACTATTGAATCGCTTACAACCGCCAAAGACATTTCTGAATTAAAGGTAGATTTGGTAATTGAGGCGGTAGTTGAGCGATTAGAAGTGAAGCAACAACTTTTTGCACAGCTTGAATCAATCAATCAAGGTCAATGCATTTTGGCATCGAACACTTCCTCTATCTCGATTACTCAGATTGCTTCCGCGTTAAAGCAACCGAAGCAGTGTGTGGGACTACATTTTTTTAATCCGGCTCATTTGATGAAGTTGGTTGAGGTGGTAAATGGGGTCGCAACAGACCTAGCCGTGGTTTTGCAGATGAAAACTTTTGTGCAATCGCTTTCAAAAATCACGGTTGAGACAAAAGATTCACCCGGCTTCATCGTTAATCGGGTAGCCCGACATTATTATGTGGAGGCATTGAAATTGTTGGAAGAAGGTGTAGCGGATGAGGCCACGATTGATAACCTGATGCGATCGGCTGGTTTTAAAATGGGGCCATTTGAATTGATGGATTTAATCGGGATTGATATCAACTTTGCAGTGACATCCTCTTTGTATCAATCTTTTTTTCAAGATTCAAAATTCAGACCGAGCCGCATTCAACAACAAAAAGTTTTGGCCGGCCACTTAGGCAGAAAGACAGGCAAAGGATTTTATGAATATGGAAGATAATTTTGTTTCAGATTTCAGAGCTCAAGTTTCAAGCAACAGCATAAAGCTATCGATCACTTGTGGATTGTTGCTTTTAGTTTTGATGATTTTTCCAACATCCAGTACTCAAGCGCAAGCCTCCTTTGCACCCATCAATATCAATTTATCTTATCCACAATACCAGCGACTGAAACTCGATGGTGGTTATCAGTACATCGATGATGGTGGAATGCAGGGAATTATTCTTTACCGGCAGGATGAGAATACTTACATCGCGTATGAACGGTTGTGCTCGTTGGATGATGAGCCTCCGGTGAGCGTGGATGGTTCGGGCTTGTTTATGAAAGGATGTAATTCAACCTATAGTTTTTCAGACGGGTACCCAACAGGTGGACCCGCAACGAGGCCACTCATGAAGTATCGGACATCGCTAACAGGAACTACGTTGGTGATTACAGATGAGATGGCGTTTTGAGAGATTAACGTAATCCACGTACACAGTGGAGGAATCCTTCATCTAAAATGACTTCATAGAAACTATTCTTCTCTGAAATAGCCATAACAATATCGCAGTATTGAATCCCGTCAACCACGAGGCAAATTTTAGATTCTTTAAACCTTGGCAATAAGATAGTGGCTGCAATTTGTTTGCTTAGTTTATACTTATTGCCATTCTCATCTAGTAGATAACTTCCCTCAATAAGTTTTTTATTGGTGTAAAAATTCATTTTAATCAGATCAACTGTCTGCGTAAAATCTTCGGGTTTCTTGTTATTTTTTTTAATTGAATCAAAATGATGGAGGTTGTATTTGTTGATTGCCTTACGAATATTTATCCACTTATTTTTATAGTCTGGATTTTCAATTTCCTTTTTTATAGCTGCATTATCGCCAAGAAACGCAAGTAATGTTTCTTTTTGATTTTTAGAATTGACAAATATTCCCCTGCCCGAGATAGAGCTAATTTTATTTCCTTTTTCAATAAAATAATTGGTATTAGAATTTGTCGATCCTCCGACAGTACCAGGGGTCCCAGACCTACTATAAGTTATCTCCTCATAGATTTTCATTCCGCCTTCTTGAATTCGAGGTAACAAAGTATAATCGCGAAATGTAAATTTTCTACTATATGAGATTTCGCCATTGGTTAAATTTAAAATTGCCTCAATATCCCCTTTATCAATATCCCCTTTCTTATCATCTATCGTTGTATACTTAACCTTCGCATAATATTCCGCTAAAGGACCCGGCACTTTGATTTTAGTACACTCGATATATGTGCCATCTTTCAAGACCAAGAATTCCCCCTCGTTAGATTTTAAAGCATCCTTTGGTAAATTAATTTCTTGAGATAGCCCACTTAAACTTGAAATGATAAATAGGAAAACGATCAGCTTTTTCATACCTAAAAACAATCAAAATTATTAAACTCACTCCACCTCCTCCACCTGCATTTGTTTTTCATACAGTTCTTTGTACACACCGTTGTGTGCCAGTAAACTTTCGTGGGTGCCTTCTTCTACCACGGTGCCGTCATGCAAAACAATAATTTTGTTGGCGAGCTTGGCGGAAGAAACGCGGTGAGAAATAATGATCGATGTGCGGCCTTGCATGATTTTCTTCATGCTGTTGAGAATGGTGTTTTCAGTTTTCGTATCCACAGCCGAAAGCGCATCATCTAAAATCAAAATCTTCGGCTCACGTGCAATAGCGCGCGCTATGGATACGCGTTGTTTTTGTCCACCGGAGAGTGTAATACCTCGCTCACCTACACGTGTAGCAAAAGTTTGTGGAAAGCCCATGATGTTATCGTACACATCTGCATCTTGGGCCGCCTTGATTACTTTGGCTTCGTCTGGTGTCTTTAATCCGAAGGCGATGTTATTGAAGATTGTATCGCTGAATAAAAACACATCTTGTGGCACAATGCCCAGCTGACTTCGCAAGCTTATCAGTTCATATTGCTTAATAGGAATGTCATCAATGCGGATTTCTCCTTCGGAGGCATCATACAATCGGGCTACCAGATTTGATACGGTGCTTTTGCCGGAGCCGGTCGTTCCAATAATGGCCAGCGACTCGCCTTTCTCAATCGTGAAGGAAATGTTTTTCAACGCTTTGATTCCTGTATCAGGATAGGTGAACGAAACATGCTTAAATTCAATTTTGCCCGTCAGCTCTTTCTGAAGATTTTTTTCTGATACAATATCAGTCTGGGTTCGTAAAAATTCATTGATTCTTTTTTGTGATGCCTCTGCGCGTTGCACCAAACTGCTTGTCCATCCCAGTGAAGTCACCGGCCAGGTAAGCAGGTTCACATAAATAATAAACTCAGCTATGTTGCCGAATGTAAGTCGCCCATTGATTACCTCCACACTTCCGGCATAGACAGTCAGCACTGTACTAAGCCCCACCAATCCCATGATCAATGGAAAGAAAAGAGCTTGCACTCTTGTCAGTTTCAGCGACTGGCGTTTATACTCATTACTCTCTTGTGTGAAATTAGCCACCGACTCCTGTTCGCGTGTAAATGATTTGAGTACTCGAATGCCTGAAAAAGCTTCTTGTACAAATGTGCTCAACCGTGATTGACTTTTTTGAATCATCTCCGAGCGGTGTTCGATAATGTTATTCACATAAAAAATACTGATCGACAAGATTGGTAACGGAATGAGCGCGTACCATGTCAGTTTCGCGCTGATGCTGAACATAATCGGAATCAGCATCATGAAAAGTGTAATCAGCGTAAGCCCGTACATGATGGAGGGCCCCAGATACATGCGCACACGGCCTACATCTTCGCTGATGCGGTTCATCAAGTCGCCTGTGTTATTTCTTCGGTAGAAGCTAAGCGGTAGTGTTTCGTAGTGTTCAAAGATTTCGTTTTTGAGATCGTACTCGATCAGTCGGCTCATCACAATAAGAGTCTGGCGTACCAGATAGAGAAAAAAACCTCGCAGTAAAGCCATTCCTAAAATCAACAGGGCATAGATTAAAATGCCTCGCGCAAACACATCAAAAAATTCACTTTGAGCGGAGGTATTTTCAAAAGACCGATATATGCGAATGTTATCAACCACTAAATCAATAGAGTGGCGCACCATTTGTGCAGGCAAAATTTGAAATATGTTGGAGATGATCACCCAAATCAACCCCAGAATGAGCGGTTTTTTGTACTTGTAGAAATATTTATTGAGGTAACTGAGTTCGTGCATGGTGCGATAAAAACGAAAGGTACTAGTTTTGGTTCATTTGAAGGCTTGCAGAATTTTTGATTTTTCGGTTTTATATGTTGCACAGCAAGTAGTAATTTGCAGCCTCATTCAACGTTCTTTACCAAATGCTCAACAGACGCACCATTCGCATCAAGATCATGCAATCCATCTTTGCTTTCGAGCAATGCAAAGAAGCCAACTATCAGCTCGCCCTCGATTTAATTGAAGAACGATTTAAACCCGATTTGAATAGCATGGAAGTGCAGGA
>JAJTHV010000385.1 GCA_021300095.1 Flammeovirgaceae bacterium
AGAGGTTCCGAGCGGATTCGAACCGCTGTAGGAGCTTTTGCAGAGCTCAGCCTAGCCACTCGGCCACGGAACCATTTGATAGTACAAAGGTAAAAAAAACAGTGGTAATACAACGAAGTAAAAAAAGAAGGTGGCCGAAACCACCCTCTTTTCAATAACCTCGAAGATTAGTTCGCGTCTCCTTCTGATTTTGCCTTCGCGGCATTCATCTTTTCTTTCAACGCGCTCAATGCTTCAATATCACCCAAGGTGGATTTCTCTACTTCTTGGTTAATCTTATCGATGCTCTTGCCTTTTGAAGGCGCTGCTGCTTTCTTAGGTGCGGCTGCTTTCGGAGCTTCTTCTGCAGACCAGATAGCTTTCATGCTCAATACAATTCTTCTGTCTTCTTTCGAAAACTCAAGAACTTTGAAATCATGTGCTTCACCTGCTTCTACTTTACCTCCGTCTTCTTTCGCTAAGTTCTTAGCGGAACAGAATCCTTCAATTCCATAAGGCAATTCCAAAGAGGCACCTTTATCATTTTTGCTGATGATGGTACACTTGTGAACTGAACCAATGGTGAAGATGGTTTCGAATGTATCCCAAGGGTTTTCTTCCAAGTGTTTGTGGCTCAACGCCAGTCTTCTGTTGGCTGAATCCAATTCCAATACTTGAACATCAATGCTGTCTCCTACTTTCGTGAATTCAGATGGATGTTTGATTTTCTTCGTCCAGCTTAAGTCAGATACGTGTACCAACCCATCGATACCTTCTTCCAACTCAATGAACAAACCGAAGTTGGTCAAGTTGCGAACGATACCTTTGTGACGCGTACCTACGGCATACTTGCCCAAAATCTCTTGGCGTGTCCAAGGATCTTCTGACAATTGCTTAATGCCTAATGACATCTTGCGCTCTTCGCGATCGATCGTCAATACCACAGCTTCTAATTCATCGCCTACTTTGATGAAGTCTTGTGGATTGCGCAAGTGTTGTGACCAGCTCATTTCACTTACGTGGATCAAGCCTTCAACACCTGGTTGCAATTCCAAGAAAGCACCGTAATCAGCAACGTTTACAATCTTACCTTTTACTTTAGAACCAATTGCGATATCGCCAGCCAATGATTCCCAAGGATGAGGCGTCAATTGCTTCATACCTAACGAAATTCTCTTCTTGTCGCCATCGAAATCCAACACCACCACTTTTACAGTTTGGTCGAGTTTCAACAACTCTTCCGGATGGCTGATACGTCCCCATGAAATATCGGTGATATGCAATAAACCATCTACACCACCCAAGTCGATGAACACACCGAAGTTGGTCATGTTTTTGATTACGCCTTCCAATACCTGACCTTTCTCCAAGTTGGTCAAGATCACAGCCTTTTGTTGTTCAAGGTCTTTCTCGATCAACACTTTGTGCGATACTACTACGTTGTCGTTGGTGTTGTTGATTTTCACCACTTTCACCTCGATCGACTTATTCACATAGATATCGAAATCGCGGATTGGCTTCACATCGATTTGTGAACCAGGCAAGAACGCCTCGATACCAAATACATCTACGATCAAACCACCTTTCGTTCTGCGTTTTACAAAACCTTCGATGATCTCGTCTTTCTCCAATGCACGCTGCACATAATCCCATCCTTTTACCAACTTGGCCTTTCTGCGAGAAAGTACCAATTGACCCATGGCGTTTTCGCGCTCTTCGATGAAGAGGTCAACAACATCACCAATTTTCAAATTGGCCATGTCTTTGAATTCAGCCAATGGCACCAAGCCATCCGACTTGAATCCGATATTTAAGATCACATCGCGGTCGTTGATACCTACTACGGTACCTTCTACCACTTCGCTTTCATTTACAGAAGCAACCGTGCCACCGTACAATTTGTCTAAATCATTGCGTTCGTTTTTAGAATAGCCTTCGCCAAAGCCTTTGCGATCGTACGCATCCCAATCAAAGCTTTCCAATGAAATGTTGGAATTGGAAGCTCTGCGAGCGGTAACATCGCGCACCATGCGGCTGATACCTTCTTCTTCAGCAGCTTTTTTCTCGAGTTTAAGCTCAGTAAGCTCGTCTTTTTCGAAAAGCTCTTCTGCGGCAGCACCTTTTACGGCTTTTTTCACCGGAGCATCGTCAATCACTTGCTTCGCCTTTGCTTTAGGCTCTTCTGCTCTTTCTTTTGAATCTTTTGACACTTTTGCCATGTTGAATTTGACCCTGTTTTACATGCTGCAAGCGGGCCGGATTGCAACAAATTTGGTTAAACAACTCTGCTTCAAACCAATGAAACAGCCCCACAGATAGCTGAGGGGCTGCAAAGGTAATTAAAAAATTGAATTATGGATTACTGAAAGTCCTCCGGTTTGAGGGTTCCGGCAGCGTATTCCAACAGCACTTTTTGGAACAGAAGCCTGTATTCTGCCTGCGCTTTATCCGTTTGTGATTGAACCAAAATACGGTTCGCGTTCACAAAATCAACAAAATTGGTTATTCCCAGATTGTAGCGCTCCAATTCCAGGCTATAGGCCAATTCCGCTGCCTTGAGTTGATCTACCGATACAACAAAAGCTTTTTTTGCTCCTTCGTAATTGTGATACGCACGCAACACATCGTTTCGAATTTGGAATTCGACATTTTTACGTGTGAGGCGGCTATTTTCATACAATGTCTTTTGTTGCACGTAAGCCGTGCGGTTTTGCAAACCATTGAAAAGCGGAATGGACAATTGCACACCGTATTGCTTGTACACGTTGTCGGCCTTGAACTGATCATTGAACGAGCGCTGCTTTTCGTTTGCCACTGTTTTGGGCGTGGTCACGGTTTGTAATCCATAGCCGGATGCCTGAGAAGGATCTGTTACCACAAGAGTTTGCGATGTGTTGATTCGTATGGAATCCGGTTCATTGCGCTGAAAGTTATAAGCCGAGCCGTAGTTGAAGAATGCAATGAGCGATGGCAGCATTTGGCCTTTGGCAGCACGCATGGCATATTTTTGTGCATTTTCATTTTTTATAGCCCTCAGGTAGTCACCCCGGTGTTGCTTGGCAACATCCGCCAAAGCTGCAGGATCGATTTTTTCAGAACCCAACGTGTTGACATCCCAACTCGGGCGCTCCACATCGTATTCTTCAAAAGCATCCATCAACAGAGTCTGAGAAAGTAATGCTTTGTCATTATTCAGTGCAATTTCAGCCTGAACAAAACGTAATTCGGCTCCTTTTACCAATGCATCCTGATTGTATTCATCCACTGGTGCTTTGGCACCCAACGCCACTTGCTCTTTCGTTTGCTCCAGTTGTTTTTCGAGCGCATTCCAATTTTCTTTTGCCACGCGCAACAATTCTGCATCGAGCATTACTTGAAGATATTGAGTTGAAACCGTGTTGATGATGTCTTGTGTGGTTCGATTGACAAAATTCGCCTGAGCATCCAACTGACTCGAGTTTTGCTTGATCGTGTTAATACGGCTGAATCCATTGAACAAATTCAAACTTGCATTGAGTGAACCGGAGATGTTATCGCGGACACCGTTTACCACCACACCGGCATTTTGGTTGAAGGAGTTACCATCAAAAACGGAAGCACTGGTAGACGCAGAAATACTAGGCGCTATTGATGCAATGCTTGATATTTTTTGGGTCTGGTTGAGATGAAGGTTATTGCGTTGTTGATTTAAGGTAACTGAATTCTTCAAAGCAATTTTAATAGCTTCCTGAAATGTGAGCACCTGCATTGTTGAAGCATTTTCCTGCTGTGCCCAGGTAGTGATACTTAGTAAACCGATCCAACTTGCTAATAATATCCTCATCTCTATTTTATAATTATTTAACTAATTCATCTGACTCTATTGCACCATCTACCACTTTCACCACACGCTTACTTCTTCGTGCATTTTCTTCGGAGTGGGTTACCTGAATGATGGTAATGCCTTCTTCATTCAGCTTCTGAAAGATATCCATGATCTGCTTACCCTGATCGGAATGCAAGTTTCCGGTTGGTTCATCGGCTAATAACAATTTGGGTTCGCCCACGATGGCACGTGCAATACCCACCAACTGCTGTTGTCCACCAGAAAGTTGTTCCGGAAACAAATCCTTCTTAGCCACCATATTGAAACGGTCGAGCATTTCCGCCACCATGCTTTTTCGCTGGCCTCCACTCACGCCTTTATAAAGAAGTGGTGTTTCAATATTTTCATAAACCGTCAGTTCATCAATCAGGTGATATGCTTGAAAAATGAAGCCGATGTAGTTTTTGTGCATCTCACTTTTTTGCTTCTCCCGCATCTTGTGCACCGGTTCGTCAAAGAAATAATATTCTCCGGCAGAGGGTTCATCGAGCATGCCGATGATATTCATCAACGAGGATTTGCCTGCACCGCTGGGTCCCATCAGGGTAACAAATTCACCCTGCTTTACTTCCAGGTCGATGCCCTTCAAAATGAATGTGCGCTGAAAACGAGAGTCAATGTACTTGTCGATGTTTTTGAGTTGAATCATAAAAAGGGTTAAGGTAGAACTCGATCAGTTGTCAGCATTTTACTCACTTGCTTGGCGAATAATATGCCAATAGTAATTTACTGCCTTAGACGTGAAAAAAACGATATTCGTTGCAGTTCAGGCGTTCGCTTGTGAAAAAAGGTGTCCGAAAGCGGATGATTTGTGTGAAGCTAATTGTTGCCAGTCGGCTAAAAAACCAGCGGAAACAAGATAACATCCACACGCCTGTTCAGAGCACGACCCCGTTGCGATTCGTTGGAATAGACCGGATTTTCATACGCCCAATTCTTCAGATGAATGATGCGCTCCGGAATATCCTTTTGGAGCAACAAATCGAACACCGCCTGGCTTCGCATTTTTGAGAGCCATTCATTGAAACGTTTACCTCCAATGGGATCGGTG
Organism: Flammeovirgaceae bacterium; assembly: GCA_021300095.1. Taxonomy (GTDB): domain Bacteria; phylum Bacteroidota; class Bacteroidia; order Cytophagales; family Cyclobacteriaceae; genus ELB16-189. The sequence continues at coordinate 4,896 of JAJTHV010000385.1, forward strand.
TGGCTGATCAACTGAATCTCGTATTTATCTAACAAGTTGGGAATGGAATCCAGCCAATGCGCCAGATCGGTGGCCTGCTCTTCGTCTATGTAATAGCTGCCCCCATTAAAATAAATGCTCTTCCGAATTTCTTCGTTCTGATTTTGGGCAAAGCCGTAAATCGATACGAGCAAAAACACACAAGCGAGGAAAAAACGCATACGAAAACGGAGTCTGTTGCTAACGGTAAGAAGTGCGAGAATCAAAGATACCGAAAGATTCACTTTCGTGAAATTGTTTGTACTTTTCCGGAAAGCATTCATTTATGTTCAAGTTCAAGTTTCTTCCCTTTCTGATTTTAGTCGTTACCCTTAGCAGCTGCGGCAACCAGATTATCTACTATGGCCGTTCGTATGCGCCCACGCAAAATGTAGACATTTACTTTCGTGAATCGGATGTGACGGAGCCCAATGAAATCATGGGAAAAGTGACGTTGGAAATGTCGGCACGGAAGAGTTCAGATAAAATTCAGCAAAAGCTCATGAAGCGTGCCAA
>JAJTHV010000012.1 GCA_021300095.1 Flammeovirgaceae bacterium
TCGTTTACTCTTTTCGCTTCATCCGAATCGAAAGGCATGCGCATTAAGATAAAGGCATCAGCCAAACCTTGCACACCAATACCAATTGGGCGGTGGCGCATGTTGCTGTTGCGTGCTTCTGGCACCGGGTAGTAGTTGATGTCTATTACCTTGTTCAGGTTACGGGTTACTACTTTGGTGATTTCATACAATTTTTGATGATCGAACTTGCCGTCTTCTGTTACAAATTTCGGCAGAGCAATAGATGCAAGGTTACAAACCGCTACTTCGTCAGGCGAGGTGTACTCGATAATTTCAGTACACAAGTTGCTCGACTTGATGGTTCCTAAGTGCTTTTGGTTCGACTTGCGGTTGGCCGCGTCTTTGTAAAGCATATACGGTGTTCCGGTTTCGATTTGGGCTTCCAAAATCTCAAACCAAAGGTCTTGTGCCTTTACTTGCTTACGGTATTTGCCTTCTTTTTCGTATTTCTCATACAAACGCTCGAAGTCCTCTCCCCAGCAATCAGCTAGGCCTGGTGCTTCGTTCGGGCAGAACAACGACCACATTTCGTTGTCTTCAATGCGCTTCATGAACAAATCCGGAATCCACATGGCATAGAAAAGATCGCGCGCGCGCATTTCTTCTTTACCGTGATTTTTCTTCAATTCTAGGAAATCGAAAACATCAGCATGCCATGGCTCCAAATAAATGGCAAAGCTGCCTTTGCGCTTGCCACCTCCTTGATCTACGTAGCGAGCCGTCATGTCGAAATTTCTCAACATGGGCACAATGCCGTTGGATGTTCCACCGGTTCCTTTAATATATGAACCTTTTGCACGCACATTGTGGATGCTTAGGCCAATACCGCCTGCTGATTGTGAAATCTTGGCGGTTTGTTTCAGTGTATCGTAAATTCCATCAATGCTGTCGTCTTTCATCGTTAGCAAGAAGCATGATGAAAGTTGTGGCTTCGGGGTGCCGGCATTGAATAGGGTAGGAGTGGCATGTGTAAACCACTTCTCCGACAAAAGATTATAGGTTTCAATGGCGGCCGGAATATCTTCTCCGTGAATACCTACGGCAACGCGCATCAACAAGTGCTGCGGGCGTTCCACTACTTTGCCATCAATTTTCATGAGGTACGAGCGCTCCAGAGTTTTAAATCCGAAGTAGTCGTAGCTGAAGTCGCGGTCATAAATTACCGCTTCGTCAAGCTCAGCGGCATTTTCATGAATCACTTTCCACGTTTCTTTAGATATGAGCGGTGCGTTTTCTCCTGTTTTAGGATCCACGTACGTGTACAATCGCTTCATCGTATTTGAAAACGACTTGCTCGTTACTTTGTGGAGGTTTGAAACAGCGATGCGCGCGGCCAACTTGGCGAAATCAGGATGCCGGGTAGTCAATGAAGCGGCAATTTCCGCTGCAAGATTATCCAGTTCTACGGTAGAAACACCGTCATACAATCCGTTAATCACTTTCATCGCCACCTCTACCGGGTTGACAAACTTGGGATCTAAACCATAGCAGAGTTTTTCGATGCGAGCAGTGATCTTGTCAAACTTTACGGACTCCCTGTGTCCGTCACGTTTTAATACGAGCATGTTAATAAAGGGTGTAAGGGTTGTAAAAAAACTAGTTTAAAAAATGGTAAAACGAATGTATCAAAAATCCTCGTTGAGTGAAAACTTTGGAGAAGTTTCTTTTTCCATACTGTTCATCACTCCGGCTTTCTGGTATTCGGCTACGCGCTTCTCGAAGAAATTCGTTTTTCCGCGCAGCGAAATCATATCCATAAAGTCAAACGGATTAGTAGCACCGTAAATTTTCTTGCCCACCAATTCATTCAGCAAACGATCCGCCACAAACTCGATGTATTCACGCATTTGTACTGCGTTCATTCCAATGAGGTTAACTGGCAGTGCATCAGTAACAAACTCCTTCTCAATCTCAACTGCATCTTTAATGATTTCGATCACACGCTCTTCCGGCAGTTTGTTCACTACATGCTGGGTATATAAATGACAGGCAAAGTCGCAATGCAAGCCTTCATCGCGCGAAATCAACTCGTTGGAGAATGTCAATCCGGGCATCAACCCACGTTTTTTCAACCAAAAGATAGAGCAGAATGATCCGGAAAAGAAAATTCCTTCCACAGCAGCAAAAGCTACCAATCTTTCCTGGAAACTTCCTTTGTCGATCCAACGCAAAGCCCAGTCTGCCTTTTTCTTTACGCAACTCATCGTCTCAATTCCATGGAAAAGCTTGTCTTTCTCTTTTGGATCTTTTACGTATGTGTCAATCAATAAAGAATAGGTTTCAGAATGGATGTTTTCAATCGCAATTTGAAAGCCATAGAAAAACTTGGCTTCGGTATACTGCACTTCGCCCACAAAGTGTTCGGCCAGGTTTTCGTTTACAATTCCATCGCTGGCGGCAAAAAATGCCAACACATGGGTGATGAAATGCCGTTCGCCATCATTCAGATTGAGCCAATCTTTCATGTCCTGCCCCAGATCTATTTCTTCGGCAGTCCAAAAGCTGGCTTCAGCCTGTTTATAATACTTCCAAATGTCGTGCTGACGGATGGGAAAGAGCACAAAGCGGTCTTTGTTCTCTTTTAAAATGGGTTCTTCGTGTAAGGGGTGGTTCATGTGAGGTGTAAGGTTTATAATATCATATAAAAGAATTGATCCAACTTTTGTTTGAAGAAAGTTTGACCAAGCTTTGTTTTTACTTGTTTTTGGTTGACGCAACAGAAAACCTTTCAATGTTCGAAAAAGTTTAGAGCCGCATCGACAAATAACTTAAATGAA
>JAJTHV010000331.1 GCA_021300095.1 Flammeovirgaceae bacterium
CCGAAGTCACGCGCTGTCCCCGACTCCGAACGCATTAAAGATACGAAAACGTTGGATTACGCGTCAACCCCGCTTGACGCAAATACAGTGTTGGCTGCCGTTCAATCACTCGTCCTTCTTCTTGTCTTTGTCGGTGTCTCTAGTGTCAAGTCCCATAATCTGTCTTAGATGACTTTGAGGAGTAGTAGTCAAGGTGATCTTCTTTTTCTCTTCCTTTTTTTCTTCCTTTTCACTCTCGTCCTTTTTCTTTACCTCTTTACCCTCTTCCTTTTTGGTTTCGTCTTTTTTGCTCATAGTCTTATGTAATTTAATATGATTGTCAAGACACTCAATAGCAATGCAAATATGAAACTGTATAGACTCATATTGAATTTCTTATTCATCTTTTTCAGTTTCTTGTCGTTAGCCTCAATAGATGTCTTAAGAGCTGAAATTGATTGATTCATATAGTCGTCATAGTTCTCGTTAATGAGCGGCTCAAACCTATGTTCACCAATTCCCTCGTCCAATTTTTTGTGTCGAAGGACTATTAGTGTCAACACTATTGAAATAGTTGACACAATGAAAGAACTTATCCCGACATTTCTCAGTCCAAAGTTAAAGTCCTTGATTAGAGCAGGATAAAATGAAATGAATATTGTCAACGTACCCAATAGTAATCCCGCTCTGTTTTGAATTGCCCTGTAACTGTCAATTTGTCGAGAAAGGATAAGTTCTCCACGTGATTCAACTTTTTCAAATATTTCGTTACTCATAGTTTTATAATGAATGGCAGCCAACGTTTGTGTTTGCGCAGTGGTGCGGTTTCGAAGCCGCGTCCTGTCCTTTAGCTTTGAAATCATTAATCATTAAGGAATACAGTGGTCATCATAGTACTTTCTTTTTTGCTACTTTTTTCTTTGTGAACAATGTTAATTTGTGGATAAACCAAACCAGCAGCAAAGGCTCATTTCCGTCCTGTTAAGGTTGAATGCCTATTCGGGGATAAAATCCTTTGCTGCTTTTTTCCCTTGGTGTCCATATAGCAATTAGGGTTAAATACCCATTATCAAGGACTAGGACGATGGGGTAAAATTGGTTTGGTTTTTATCTTTTAACAAAACAAATATACCATGCAAAAGGAACAAAAAAACTATGTGGGGATTGATGTTTCAAAAACCTATTTCGATGCCAGTTTGCTAACCGTGGCCGAGCTTCAAAAACAACCCATGAAAACAGAACGGTTTTCAAACACGAAGGATGGGCTAAACTTATTCCATCAATGGCTAAATAAAAATGGCGCATGCATGAATGGTCAGACCCTTTTGGTTTTAGAGAACACAGGGGTTTACCATCGGCTGTTGTGGCAATTTTGTTGTGAACACAACACACCCATCCATATTGGAAACGCCACCCACATGAAGTGGAGCTTTGGCATAGCGAGGGGGAAAAACGATGTGGTTGACAGCAAGCGGATCTGTGAGTATGCCTATCGGCATGCCGACCAACTGAAAGTCACACCGGCATTGAACCCCGCATTCGTGAAATTGAAAGATTTTATGACTGCACGCACCAAACTGTTGCATCAAAAGAACAGTATCAAAACGTACCTGAACGAACTCAAGCTTTCCAATGACAAAACTACCCAAAAGGTACTGGCACAAAGTTTTAAAGCTGCACTCTCGGGGATTGAAAAATCTCTAGAGTCCATCGAAAATGAAATAGATCAAACCATCATTGTAGACACCGATATTGAACGTAATTATAAGTTGATAACATCGGTGCCAGGAGTAGGCAAGTATACCGCCATATATATCCTGTGTTGTACACATAACTTTGCAACCAAAATAAGCGGTAAGCAATTAGCCAGCTACGCTGGGGTGGCACCGTTTGAACATAGCAGTGGGGTCAGTGTAAAGGGCGGCAACCATGTGCATAAAATGGCAAACAAAGAACTCAAGCAGTTACTGCACTTGTGCGCGCTTAGCGCAATCAAATATTACCCAGAATTCAAAGCATACTTTGATCGAAAAAAAGCTGAGGGGAAAAATGGAATGAGCGTATTAAACGCTATCAAAAACAAACTAGTGTTACGAGTGGTCGCAGTTGTGAATAACCAGCAACCCTATGTGGATAACTTTAACATGGCAACTTTATGACTGCAGAAAAATATCTTAAAATAGGTTTGGTTTTTCCATAGCAATCCCCGTGGCCGAAACTAAATATAAAAACTAAACGTCAAATTAACACGTAACCCGCAGCTGGAATAAACACAATGTTAGCAACAGTGCCAATTTTAGTCCACCGTGTTTTCATTCATTCTTCCTTCAGCTATAGTGCGTCAAAGTAGATTCACCAAAGTTGTTGTGAATTGCGCTTTGTACCAAAAGATGAATTAGCACTATCTTAGTACACTTTTGTTGTGGAGCCAAATACCTGGCGTATTGTTCGTGAGTTTAGAGTTCTTTATCACAAAAACACCATTGATGAGCATCTGTTCGATACCTTCAGAATATCTTTTTGAATCGGTGTAAGTCGCTTTATCCTGAATCCTATCAATGTCAAAAACAATCAAGTCCGCATAAGCGCCTTCCTGAATTCGTCCTCGATTGTATTGCTTGATTTGATTAGCCGGCATTGAAGTCATTTTCTTGATCGCTTCTTCAAGCTTAAGTACTTTAAGTTCGCGAACATAACGCGCAATCACCCTTGGAAAGGATCCATACGAGCGAGGGTGCGGAAAAACACTTTTCTCAGGATTCACTAAGTCACCGTCTGTTTCAATCATAGAAAATGGATATTTCAATATATTGATTACATCCTGCTCATCCATCTCATGATAGATCGCCAAAAAACCACCCTTGAGCTCCAGATCAATTATGGCTTGTATTCCACCATCTAGATTATTTTTATAACCTTTGGCTTTCACATAGTCTTCCAATGTTTTACCGTTAAACAATGTGTCCGCAGGAATGCTATTGAATTGAATGCGCCAGAGATCTTCACCGGTCTCATCGTTCATGATGATATCTTTCATATCGGCTTCGATTCGTTTGCGAAGTTTCTCATCCTTCAGCAACTTAGCTAATTCGACAGTTCCTCCATCCAGCGTCCAGGCAGGAAACAGAATGTAGGAATAGGTATTGGCCGCGGTGTAAGGATAGACATCTACGGAGATATCAATGCCCGCATTTCTGGCGGAGTCAACAATTTCCAATCCCTTGCTTGCTAAACCAAACTGCGCAACTCCTGCTGCTTTGAAGTGATTTATTTGTGCGGGCATATTTGCTTCTTTTGCAATCCGAATGGTTTCACGAATAGAAGAGAGTAATCCACGTCCTTCATTTCGCATATGCGTAATATAAATGCCGTTATACTTAGCCGCTACTCTCGATAACTCAGTGATTTCCTCTGTGGAAGAGTATAGACCGGGCACATAAATTTGACCAACCGAAAATCCTAAAGCGCCTTGTTTCATTGATTGCTCAACATAATACTTCATGCTATCCAGTTCCTCTTTGGTGGCAGGGCGATTTCCCAGACCAATCACTTTTTTTCTTGTCCAGTTTAGACCGGAAAAGAAAGCAACATTGGGAGCTACTTTTAACGAAAGGGCGTAGTTATCAATGGGATATGGCTGATCGCCACTATGTAAACTGGCGCAAATCGTTGTGATACCCTGTCGGAGAAAATTTTCTGGTTGTGGAAATTGGTGTATAGTGGTTTGAATGTGAGCATGACTGTCTATAAACCCCGGAGAAATGACCTTGCCTTGAATGTCAACTACCGTATCGGCTTGGGCAGGATTGATTTTTTCCTTTGATACTTTTACAATCTTATCTCCTTTAATGCCGATATGACCGATAAACGGCTCGTTTCCTAATCCATCCACGATGGTACCGTTTGTATAGATTAAATCATACTCTTTCTGTGCTGGCCTACAGGCTACCAGAAATACTAGAAAAATTATTACGAGTTTCATTTCGGGTTTTCGAGTTCTTTCTGTTTCTCCAAAATAAAAGGTGCTTGCGGATAATACTTCAATCCTATTTTGACCACTTGCATAGCCTTTTCTTTGTTTGGATATCGATTAGGTGCGGTGAGATAATGGAGTACAATTTCAATAACATCTTGTGGTGGTGGCATTTTTAACCCAATTGTTTTTTCAAGATTGGCGTAATGTGATTCGATTAACTGAGGGTTTGCAGTAAAACTATAATGACTTACATCGTAGCCTTCAAAAATGTATTGCAAGCCATTGTACCAACTCAACAAAGGGATTGACGAGTGGTCTGTATCTTTTATTACATCCAGTTTTGACTGAACATTTGCAGGGCCATTATCTTTAAGGACTTTCGCAAACTGATGGATACATCGAGCATGAAACTTATTTCCTATACCCGATTGAGTTGAGTCGATTACTGAAATGTAAAACCGTTGGATCGTTTTGGGCTTCATGTTTTGCAAATCGATGGTCGCATTGCGCACATATTTTCCGTTATCCCACCACAGGCTGCCATCAATTGAAAAATAACTGTTGAAAATACCCGGATGTTTGAGCAATGTATATGCTGTGGTGAGACCGCCTAGGGAATGACCCACATAGATACGATAAGGAAGGGTGCGATAGTCTCCTTCGATTTTCGGAAACAACTCTTCAGTAAGGAACTTGAAAAATGCCTCACCACCACCCCCGCCTGCCATCATCAATTTTTGAGATTCTGTCTTTGCTTCTTCACCATCCGGCATTCTTGTTGATGGATTCGGTGTTAAGTCTTTTAGACGATTCTCTGTATCAACACCTACCACAATCATTTCTGGTATTTGAAAGTTTACGCTTTCCTTTTCACTCATAAAACTTACCACTCCGAGTAAAGGAAAAAAAGCAGACTTGCCATCTAACACATACATGACAGGATAGGATTGCTTATCATAACTTGGGTTGTTGTAAGAGGCTGGCAAGCGAACCCAATAGGTACGCGATTCGTTCAGTATTTTTGATTGCAGTGTAAACTTACTCCCGAATTCAATGCCTTCCGCTGCTTTCTCCTGTGCGAAAGAATGGGCGGAGATAATCAACAAACCGATGACCAATTTTTTCATTTACTTATTCTTTATCGCGTATCATTAATTGCTCTTTTTAGTCCAACCGTTATCGGTGCTCCGGCATTGTTGCTAACGTTTGTGTTTCTGCAGTGGTGCCTTTCCGAAGCCGCGTCC
>JAJTHV010000291.1 GCA_021300095.1 Flammeovirgaceae bacterium
CTCCCAAGCCTCCTTCTACCATGGTCTCTTGGTTGCGCTCCTTCTGCCTTCAGTGGAAGAACTACTCCAACGATTTCGATGCCGACGAAGCGGTGGCCTTCCAAACCCGCCTCCATGCGATCCGAAGCTCGAGCAACCCCAACGAGGCTCTCGCCCGTCTGTTTCGTGACACGGCCGACAAGCCTGGTGTATTCTTGATCGCCGAGGCCGAGGCCAAGCGAAGAAGTGGGAGTGAATCTTCTCTGAAGCCAACGTTCCAAGTGGTTCCTTTCCACCACCCAATGGTTGTGTCTCTCGGTGCAAGGGCGATCGGTCTCACCTCCCTCAAGGCTGATGCTGCGTTGAAAGGAGTTGACTTGCAAGCCCTCACCGAAGGATTGACCCCCACCAAGAAAGCGACGTCCAAGGCCTGGAAGGAAAAGTGGGTCCCATCACTGGCGAAACTGATCGAGGATGAGTCAGCTATCAACAAGCCATCCGTCCAAGACGAAGGTGCCAGTGTCTTTAGCATCCGGGACCTGGTTGATTGGCCTCGTCTCACTTTCATCCCAGTCCATCTTCTGGTGATGATGTTCGACAAGTCGGGGCAAGACGACGACGACGACGACTTGGAGGAGGACGTCGACCTTGACCCAGATGAAGGAGACCCGGAGGAACTTCTTGAGAAGCTCATTCATGGGTTGCGAATGATGCGAGAAACGCAACCCCAGCTGTACGAAGAGACTGCGAGCATGGCCACCTACCCAGCCGCTTTTCTCTGGACGATCTCGAACCGTCTAAATGAAGGTGCCGAGATGGCACCAGTCCACACGGACCGTAACACCATCAAGCATGGCATCGCGTGTAACCAGGAGCTACTCTATGACGAACGACAGTGGCATGTCCTGCGCGAAGGGAAGGAGAGAGCACGAGAGTACGAAGGATCTGACGATGAGAGCGAGGCAGAGCGCATTCTAGAGTTCATGGAGAGGGCGCCTACAGGCAACAACAAAAGCCCCACCAGCAAGCAGAGAGCACAAGAGCATGACGGATCTGATGACGAGAGTGTTGTAGTGGATAGGGAGCCACGACCCGGCCTCGGACATGGAAGCAAGAATACAAGTCCCACCAGCAAGCCCAGGCAGTGGTCGCAAAATTGGAATCCCAGAGAAGACCAGGAACCAAGTCAAGTAAGAGAAGTTCCCAGAGGCTCGGGCTCATCCCGGGACTCCGAGTGGTCGGAAGCATTCGTACGTGGTTTCATGGCAGCCAATCAAGCACAGGCTGACGCAGGAAAATCTTCAAATCATGTTGCTCAATCGAGCCAGGCCACAATAGAGAAGAAGGAGAGCAAGGAGAAGGCAACATCTAAGTGGCTTCCAAGTTGGGTGTATCTCATCCGGGTTCTCAGCGCTGACCAGGGTTGGCAGACACAAGGGTACCCAGCTACGACGGATGCTTTCGAACAGCTCAACGAGATGAAGCTGTTCCAAGCCACAATGCTGGTTAGAAGCGCTGCTCGACAACAGAAGTGGCCTGGAGGCATGCTGAAATCGGGAGTTGCCGAGTTCCTCAAGAGAGGGCTTCTAGCCGACGACATCGACGTCGAGCCGTCAGGATTTTCAGTTCTGTTCTTCTTTGGAGGGTCGTACATCGAGAAGGACGGGGATGCTTTCAGTCGCCAGCAACTGCGGGAATCGTATGGTGATGTGGGTTTGTCGGAGGAGATGATGAGAGCGTTCAACAAGAGAGAGATCTTCATTCCCAAAAGCACCTACGAGGCCGTTGACCAGATCCAGTCGACGATCGCATTCCTCAACTGGGTCTGCGGGGAGGAAAATATCGCGGTCGCGGGCTACCAAGTGGGACTCGAAATCCTACAGTCGCATAAGAGAGTTTTTGATGCCGAGTTGTCGAGAACAAAATCATTCCTCGTTAATTATCTGTACATGCTGGACAGAACTTTCCAAGAGTTTTGTACGCGCATGCTGGAATTCGAGTCCGACGCTGCACCCGCCCAAGCAGCCAAAGACAGAGGGCTTCATCGTCTTATGGAGAGGAACATCAGCGAAGCCATGAGACCCTGGATGGTGAACCGTATTGTGCCAAACTTTACCGCTCCAATCAGCCTTCAAAGCAAGGCAGCATCGGATGGTGTTGTCAACCTGGCAGACGGGACCTCAGGATCTTCAGCAGGAGACTCTCAAGGAAAGACCGGAAACGCTCGCGGCAAGCGGAATGGAAAGGGGAGTGACGCCACGAATTTGGAGTTCGAAAGATTACCAAAGAACGAATGGGTCCGAGAGTGGCAGCTACCCCCAGGTAAACGATTCTCAGACTTCTTTGGAGCCAATCATCCGGGTGGGTTCAAAGGGTTACCAAAGTTTAAACATCACAGCACTGGGAGAATGGAGACGCTATGTCTGAGGCACCAGCTATCTGGATGTCCCAAGGGGTCCCGCTGCGTGTGGTCCCACGTGCTACCTAGTGAGATGCAACAACGAGACAGGGACGCCGTCACCAGTCATCTCCAAGAAATCTATAAGCGAGATCAGAACTGACGGGGCCTTGGGTGGATCGACCCCGTCCTGGTCGACCTGTGTCAAGAAGACGAGGAGATCCATCCAGGGCAGGCAGTGAATGGGTCAGACAAAGACAAACATGCCAAGATCCAACCGCCCACGAAGTTGGCCAAGGTGACCCTCCTCGTAGGAGGCCAGAATGCTAAGACCGCTAGCCAGCAGGTGCTGGGTCCAGCCAAGAAGCTCAGGTTCAAGATTCCCGAGGAAAGCTCCCCTAGAACAAGGGAGCGGTATGCAGCAGGGTCCAAGACCATGCACGTGTCACACAGTTCAGCCTCGTCGTTGAGAAGGCTGTGGAATGTGGACGGAGCTGAAGCCTGGGATGATCAGACAGGGAACATTCAGAACCAATATCTGAACGAGCTGTCAGAAGACGAGTCGTCCCTTGCTCCCGCTCCTGAGGGTGAAGTCGGCAATCAAAATTGGACCTCAAAAATCGAGCAGGCAAAAAATGACCCAGCCCTGCAGAAAGCTAGAAACAGAAACGCCGCAAGACTTCGTCAAGCGGATCAAGCAGACCTTAAAATTTTGAGTAAGTATCTCCCCTCTGACATTTCTTCTTGGTTTCCTTTCAGTGTGCAAGGACCTAGCGACGTTTTTGAGCCACCCCCGGAGTGGTTGGAGGAGGTTCTCGCCATCGCACGAACCCCATGCTCGGTGCCAAAGAAACCCAAAGTGAAGTTTTCTTGCGACGAGGAATCAATCGAGCACAACACAATGATTTTGAGAAAGTGTGACTGGGATATGGAAACACTGTTTGAACTTCACAGAGGTACCACCATCGACCACGGCTCCGAGTTCAGACCCATTGAACAGCTGGAGCGTGTGGTAGGAAGCCACCCCAACTTCTCATTTCTAAAGACAATTCTGAAGGAAGGATTCCAGTACTTTCTGTCGAGGGAATTATCCGAGTTTGAAAGGCTAGAAGAGTTTGATGCCCAATTCGAACGCGGGAATCACAAATCAGCGTCGCAGGAAAACGAAGCAGTCGCTCAGGGTCTCCTAGAGAGTGACGTCAAGCATGGGTTTGCACTGCCCATACAGGCAGGGAAGCTAAGACTCGTCAAGGGGGTCCATCTACAACCCGGTGGAATGGTGGAACAGTTTGGACTAAACGCCGATGGATCGCGAAAGCGCAAGAGGAGATTCACACACGATCTCTCATTCTCCATTACCCAGCAGGATGCTTCAATCAATGAAAGAGTCGACATGAGTCGCTATCCGGAGATGGTGTATGGCTGGTGTTTCAGCCGAATCACGCATTATTTAGCTGCTCTCAGATACCATCACCCAGGACAGCGGATCTACATTTCCAAGTTCGACTACTCGGACGCGTACAAGAGAATGTCCCAATCTCCTAGAACTTGTGCCGCGACAGTGGTGCGATTTGCGGAGATTGCATACATCTTCCTTCGCATGGCTTTCGGGGGATCACCAAACCCTGCCGCGTTCAGCGGCTTCTCGGAGACCCTGACCGATGTAGCCAATGAACTTGCGATGTCAAGGTACCAACCATGCCAAGGAACAAGCCCCACTGTGAAAGAAACACACGCAACGATTCGGGAGGTCGAAGACGATGATACGGAGGTAGCTCCAGCGGTCCTCCCGGCTCTGGAGGTCTCTGTTGCAGGACGAACCAGCAACAGAGATTGCTTCATTGATGACATAATTGATTGTCACTTGGGGACAGACGAGAATCTTGCACGAGCTCCACACTTGGTGCAGATGGCTGTCCATGTCATGAGTCGTCCCCACGGAGGTGATGAGATGGAACCAGTTCCCAGGAAGCCACTTCTGGGACCTGACAAGCTCGACGCGGAAGGTAGAAGCTCAGAACGCCAGGTAGTGCTGGGATGGGAGATCCGGACGAGAACCTTCGAGGTACGACTCCCGCAAGACAAATACTCTGCGTGGGTCTCTGACGTGCAGACGGTGCGACTCGGACAAAGTGTCCTACTACAAGACCTGGAATCATTGGTGGGGAGACTCAACCATGCGGCCAGTATCATACCATTGAGCCGTCATTTCTTGAACGAGATCAGGAACAGATGTGTCAGGGGTCCTAAGCGTGGGAAGGTACAAATTCGTCTCACCGCCGAGGAGAAGTGTGACCTAGAATTGTGGGAGTCGTTTCTAACAATCGCAAACAAAGGTATCTCTATAAACTTGTTGGTCATCCGAAATCCCACCCGAATGGCTTGGTCTGATTCTTGCCCCTTCGGACTCGGGGGTTACACTCTGGCTGGGACAGCATGGCGGATCCGAGTCCCGAAAGAGGCTCAATACTACGGTGACGACTCAGTCAACAATGTTCTCGAGTTTTTGGGAATGGCTATTTCGGTTCTATTGCTATTGAAAGAGGCCAGGGACTCGGGTGAGAAGTTTCCATGTCTACTGGTTTTGGGTGACAACACATCAGCAATATCATGGTTGTTCAGATCCGGCCGAGTATCCAAGTCTATGTACTACTATCCTACGATCAAACGGATCGCTAGACACGTGGCGAAAATGGTGACCGAGAGTGGAGCACAGTTGTGCTCGCAACATCTAGCTGGGTCTCACAACCACGTCGCGGATACATTGAGCTATGAAGGCTCGTGTCGCAACAAGGTCAATGCACTGACAGGAGATTGCCCACCAAATGATGTACTCACCCATCGTCTTCACCGTTACTATTCCCAGCTAATTCCAGATGGTTTCGAGATTCACCAGCTTCCGGCCGAGATCGAATCATTCGCACTATCCGTGATGCAAACCACGCAGAAGTCTTGGATTCGAAAGGAGAGGCAGCGCACGAAAGACAGGACAGGTATTGGAGACGATGGAAAATGTTTACCCAAGAGTGGGGACTGGGAGATGACGAGCTCCTCGATTCAGTACCCGCACAGAGTGAGCGACTGTTGCTGGCAAGGGGATTCCTCATGCAACACCGAGCCTATGACTTCGAGAAATCGGGAAGACCTACTGCAAGACGTCAGGAGCCAATGGTATTGTCGACTCTTCGAGACGCCATTGGCTGTCTGGCATCGGCGTTCCGGGAACGTCACCGGGACAGCCCCTTCCACATCCAGAACGGAATCAATGGTGGACAATCGCTACACCCAAAAATCAAATGCTTGCTGAAGGCGTTCGAGTCCCAAGATCCACCAACGAAGAAGCAAAAAGCTGTGACGCCGCAATTCTTGAGGGACCTAACAAGATTATGGGCAGTCGCTCCAACTGGGACTCGACACACTGCAAATCTCATAGTCGGAGCTTACTTCTTTGCCATGCGGGCGTGTGAGTTTTGCAGGACTGAAACTCCAGGGAGGACGCGAAAACTCACAGCAGAGAATGTGGTGTTCAGAGGACGGAGCAAAGAAGTGATCTCACATTATGATAAAGACCTGATCGAAAAGTCGGAGTTTGTAACCATTTGTTTTGTCAATCAAAAAAACGGAACGAAGATGGAACGGAGATCACAACGGAAAACGGGAGATGCGAAACTGTGTCCCGTTCGATCCTGGGGACATGTTATCCAACAGCTGGTGAGAGACTTCCCATCGGTAGATGAGAAACAGACTACACCAGTGTGTCGTTACAAAGATATGGGAGTGAGCAAAGAAGTTACAGTGACCGATGTCAAAAGTCTGCTAAGAAAGACGTGTCATGTGATGAATGGAGAGACCAAGTATGGAATCAAACCAGAGGAGCTTGGCACAAGGTCCATTCGATCGGGCGCAGCAATGGCATTGGCAGTTCAAAGTGGTCACTCAGACTCCAAGATTATGATGCTGGGAAGGTGGAAAAGCAATGCCTTCCTCAAATATATCCGACCTCAAACATTGGAATTGGGAGGATCCACATCAAGGGAAATGGCGAGGACACCGGCGTTCCTTGATCTGGAGGGAGACACGGAGCCACGCATCCAAAACATACAGTCAAGGAAGGAAAAGCAAGCTCTGCCAACCTCGACCTCTTGGAAGAATGGTTCAGGTTTGGAAGCGGTGGAACCGCGCCAGTCTGAGAAACTGGCCCGGTCTTCTAGCCAATACAAATCAACTCATTCCAAAGGGGGTACTCTAGATTAGTCTACAATAGAAACGAGACAGTCCCAAATGTGGAAAAGAA
>JAJTHV010000444.1 GCA_021300095.1 Flammeovirgaceae bacterium
ATTCATTGGATTGAGTCCAATTGAAATTATACTCGCATTCAGACGGATATTTCTGGCTTTACGTTTGAAAATCAAGCTTTCACAGATTTCATTCATTTTCCCTCAGAAAAAATAGGGTTCAAAATGTATTTAAACAAAAACACCAACCCCTTTTTCAAGAGATTGGTGTTTATCTATTTCTAATTCTGTCTACTTGAAATTTTTTGTTCCATCTCCCTGATACACATAGCGGAAGGTATAATAACGATCGGCAATAGCCGAAGAAACGGTTTCAGGAGCATCTTTGTAGTAGCTGATGATCTCCATTTTCGCATAGCGCTCATCGGCTGTCTTGAAAACCAAAAATTTTCCTGCGGTCGGACTCACTGTTCTGGTCGCGCCATTGTAAGTGTACCAGCCTTTATTAGAGCCAGTTTGAATAGCCAAACTAGAGTTAGGAGCGTCTCCAATTGGAGCTGTATCATTATCTGATAAATAGCCGGACTCAGGTGCCTCGAGTAAATCACTATAAGCTCCTGTATAAACTTGCGCCTGACCTTTTCCAGGTCCACTTTTTCCGCCATTAACTATGATGGTAGTTGCATTAAATCCTATGTCCCACTTCGTTGATGCACTATCAGCATTGGCAACAATAGCTCCTGTCTTAAAGCTGAAAAAGGTGAACTTTTTAGTTACTCCGATTGGCTGGCCATTAGTTTGATTGTATCCACCAGATGGAGGATCGGCTGCCAGGTTTTTGAACGTAACCGAAGTGAGTGTAACCGGTGCCGGATCATTATTGGAACATGAACTCAAAAAAAGAACGGAAGCAAACGCTGCAAGGGCAAATACATACGAAGTTGTTTTCATAGAACGTATTAGTTTTTCAGTTAATTAAAATTTATAGTTAAGATTGATATAAGACAGTTGGCCGGGAAGATTCGGAATATAAACCGGATCGGTATGGTTAAAGAGGTTATCAATTCCAATTTGCATTCTCCATTTTTTATCAAAATGATAAGCCATGGAAACGTTGGCCAAAAAATAACCATTCACAAAATCATCGTACACATCTAAAATCGAGTTGTTGTTTTTATCCGCTTGCGGAATCTCCTCCCCTTGAATGTTTCCACGAATATCTCCAATGCCAAACGGTCCACGGTAAATCACGCGAAACGTGGCCTCCACTCCTTTCTCAATGTTGTGATAAAAAATCTTGAAGTTGCCCGTGTGGCGCGAGCGATTGTACAAACCAAAATATTCATTGGATTTAAGTCGCTTAGTCTCCAACGTAGCCGGGTTACGCCAAAACACTTCTCCTCGATCTACGGCATCTTCCACATCGGTGTCTTTCGCATAGAGCAATTGGTATCCCAATGAGAAAGAGACTTCTTTGTTCAACGAATAAGAAAGGGTTGTTTCCACTCCTTGCATCACCGCTTTGCGGATGTTTCGGTAGCTATAAATACTTTGATTGCTGGTGGTGGTCGCTACGATCTGGTCTTCAATCAAGTTATCTACCTTGTTTCGGAAGAGGTTGATATCCACTACCAATTTTGCGAGCGGCTCAATGCGTGCACCCAGATTAATAGAAAACGAACGCTCCGCTTCCAGCTTTCCGATTTTTGCCGGGTCGTATACATATGATTGAATTTGCCCCAAGGCCTGCAATTGGCTTAGGCGCTCTTTTACAATTTCGGTGCCCAGCACGCTATAGCCCCCGGCTGCTGAGTTTGTAAAGTTGAAATACAATTGACGGAAATCAGGCGCTTTGAAGCCAATGCCCAACGAGCCTTTTAACACGAAGCGTTTCGAAAACTCATAGCGTGCGGAAAACTTTGGACTCAACTGATCTCCATAAATCGAATTGTAATCATAGCGAATACCTGCAACGATGTTAAGAGCAGCTGATGGATTGATTTCCTGCTGAAGAAAAGCATAGCGTGTCTGTTGGTTGCGCGTAGATTCATCGCGGTAACGTGAAGTCTGCACACTTTCCTGAATCTGCCCGGCACCGAGCGTGGTTATAAATTGATCATTAAGATAATATTCCAGATTTACTTCACCTCGGGTAAATGTTTGATGGAAGTCGTCATGATACGTTAAACTGTCATCCGAAAGTCGTCTCAAATCAGTGCGTGTGGTGTAATCGGTTGTGTAAAAACGGGCAATAGCTTTCAATCGCGAATCAAATCGATGCGTGAGCACCGGATTGATATTCCAATCACGCACACTGCCTTGGCCATACGTGCGGAAAGAAACTTTATTCGCATTCACCACATCAAAGTTAAAATCCTGTTCTTCTGTAAAATACCTACCTGAAAGAGTGATATCAGTTTTATCCGACAACTGATAGGTCACTTTTGTGTTGAAAGTGTAGTTGTAAAAAGGCGAAACCGTTTTACCAAAATTCTGTGGCGATAGGTCGTAGCCATCTGTGCTATAGCGGTTGGCAAATGCGTAGATGCCCAATTTCTTAAAAATTAAAGAACCACTGGTGTTGAGATCTAATGAGTTATTCGTGCCATAGCGTAGCGAAGCATTACCCTGATTGGAAGTAGGGCGCTCGGTAATAATATTGATTACTCCAGCCAAAGCTTCTGATCCATACAAACTGGAAGATGGGCCTTTCACAATTTCCACCTGCTTGATATTTCCTACAGCCAATCGGCTCAACTCAAGTGATCCTGTATATCTTCCGATGATTGGCTCTCCATCAATCAATATCAATGTGTAGTCAGGATTAAATCCTTGCAACTGCACTCCGTTTCCCTGGCCGTTTACCTGAGGAACCATCACCAAACCTGTTTGTTCCGTCAACACATCGTTGAGGCGAACCGAGCCCATCGACTGAATCAATTCTTTCTTTACCAACGTCACTGGCATCGGCAAAGCCCCGACTGTGCGCTCATTGCGGGTGGCGGTTACAATCACTTCCTCCAGCTCTTGTACTTTTAGCGAATCAACCGGATCGGAAGATTGAGCAAAGGCCCAATTCACGAAGCTGCTCAAAAACAATATAAAAGCTACTCTGTTTTTCATTGTCGGGTGCAAATATGTAGCAATCAGGTTCGAATAAATACCCTAAAAAGTATAAATAATAACAACTCAGTAACTTCTATCGAAAATTGGTATTTTTACGTCAATTCAGCCTTTTTGACTCAATTTAAAAGATGACTATCGTCATTTAATGTTATGATGAATATAAATACACCTACTGCCCCAGCAGAAAATACCCTTAAAGGAAGCATTCTATCCTTATTCGAAAAAGAAGATCAGTCGCTGCTTTATTCGGAAAATACCAACACTCAACCCACGATGCTTGACAGCACTATTCAGGTACGAATCATTCACTTTTACTTTTGCCTGGAGGGGTCGGCCACCTTCTTTTTTGGGCCGCACTACAGCCGCGAGATCATGAAAGGCAAAAACTATTTTTTCTATAATCCCGACAAAGATCTGCCCTTCCGGTTGCAACTGGCGCCTCAAACCAAAATGGTGTTTATGACTATTTCTCTGGAGAGTTTACACAAGCTTTTTGTGCATGATGCGCTGCCGTTGCTCAATCCGGAAAACAGCAACCGGAAGTTTTATGATGAACGAGATATTCCACCGATGTTGCAATTGGTGCTCACTCAATTGTTAACTACTCAATTAAGCGAAAGCGCTCAAAAATTATTTTATCAGGGCAAGTTTTACGAATTGCTCAGCCTCTATTTCTCTAACCGACTGCCGGACACAGAAACATGTCCATTTCTGAATGATGAACAAACGGTGCGCAAAATAAAGCATGCAAAAGAATACCTGCTGAAACACATGGATACACCGCCTTCTTTAAAAGAACTGGCAAAGGCTTCAGCACTAAATGAGTACCAGTTGAAAATGGGCTTCAAAGAAATCTATGGCAACACCGTGTACGGCTTTTTACTCGACCATAAATTAGATCATTCCAGAATTTTATTGGATTCCGGAAAGTTGCAGGTAAATGAAGTTGCATACCAAATGGGATACACCAATCCAAGTCACTTTATTGCTGCCTTCAAAAAGAAGTTTGGAATTACACCTAAAAAATACCTGATGACAAAGTAGGCTTACTCAAATCGAAGCGATTCAATCGGATCCAAACGTGAAGCTTTGCTGGCCGGATACCAACCGGAAAGAAGCCCAACGAAAATACAAATTAAGAACCCGATGAAGGTCCAGAACCAAGGCATCACAAATGCCTCTACTTTAAAGACGACTATCGAGAGAAAATTACCCAGACTAATACCAAGCACGACTCCTGCCAAGCCACCTAACACGCATACCACAATAGCTTCAATCACAAACTGCTGCCGAATGCGCAGTGGTGTAGCTCCCAAGGCCTTGCGCACCCCGACTTCACGAGTACGCTCGGTAACTGACACTAGCATAATGTTCATCAATGCAATCGATGCTCCTAAGAGTGTGATGAATCCTACTCCGAACCCACCTACGCGAAGGCCTGACGTAATGGATTCCAATTCCTGTGCCAACGACTCGCTTTTCTCTAAATCAAATGAATTTTCTTTGCCTACCTCGTCATGTCTGATCTTGCGCATCAAGCTGGTTGCCTCACCCATCGCATAATCCATTTGCTCGGCATTGTTAATCCCCACCGTCAAACGATAGTTCAAGCCTTGGCCGGAAGCCATCTGGTTCGCCACGATGATGGGAATCAAAACCATGTTATCAAAGTTGTTTTCAGAGAGCTCACCTTTCTCTTTCATCAATCCAATTACTTTGAACTGTGTGCCTTTAAATGAAATTTCAGTGTTGATAGGACTTTTCTTATCGCCATAAAGAGTTTGCGCCAATTTATGTCCGATCACGGCTACTTTCGATCCGTATTGTATTTCGAAGCGGGAAAAATTGCGGCCTTCAGCAATATTCAAGCCTTTGATCGCCAAGTAATCCTCATTTACACCAGTTACGTTTACATTGGGATTGGTCTTTTCAGATCGATGCTTTATTTCAGCTAAAATGGTGAGGCGGGCAGACAAACTGATGCTGGCCGGGTAATCATACTGGTCGATAAATGTTTGCGCTTCATTAAGCATGAGCGGACCAAAGACTTTCTCTTTCACGCCTTCCTGTGCCGTACCGCGATTGAATTTTGACGTGATATCAAATGTATTAGCACCTAATGAAGATAAACTTTCGGTAACCGAATATTCAATGCCATCAATCGCGGTAAGGATGCCGACCAGTGAGGTGATGCCAATGGCCACGATTAAGGCGGTTAAAACCGAGCGCAACATGTTTGCCTTAACAGAGCGCAGACCTTCTTTTACATTTTCAGTTAAATTCATAGAGACAATCTAAAATCGCAATTTAATAGTTAGAAACGAAGCCAAATTTATATCTTTAAGAGTTGTAAGCAGTAGACTGCCTACCGATTAATTTGTTACACCAAAATGCACACCATCTCACTGGCAAATCTTGTAATAGTACTTCAGACATGTTTTATAGTACAAGCTGTAGGAAGTTACTGAAGTGGACTAAGTTTTTGGATTTTTTTCAAGAAAATCCTTTAAGGAGGCTAAAAAAAACTAGGTGTTCTGCTTGGATGGATTGACCAGGGAATACTAAAGGGGGAAGTATTACTGTACCATTGACCTCCTGTTTCACTGGTTAAGATTCAGCTGTATGACAATTGACAATTTTTATTTTTATTTGCAAAACAGACAAATCCAAACCAGTGAAACAGGAGGTCAATGGTACAGTAATACTTCCCCCTTTAGTATTCCCTGGTCAATCC
>JAJTHV010000266.1 GCA_021300095.1 Flammeovirgaceae bacterium
TCCAGCATCAACAATTAAAACCAATGGTGTATGAATGTTGATCAAAGTGCCTACCCAAACTGCATATTGCCCATTCAATCCAATATTTACGGAAGTAGGGATAAATCCTTTTTCAAACACCTCCGCTTTGCGGGTGTCTAAAATTAAAGCTCCATTTTTTACTTCAGCTTTAAACTCATTTAACGAAAGCGGACGGTTGTTTTCCTGAATCACCGTGTCGATGGAATTGTATCCTTCTTTGTTGATGCGCGCATCCTGAAAGAAATAACTCGGTGGCGGCAGAATGCCCTCCGTTACTTGCTCGATAAATTGTTCACGCGTTTGATCCTTCAGTGCGTAGTTAAATTTCTTTTGCTCACCAATGGTGGAAAATGTCTCTTTGCCAATGTTTTTTCCGCAGGCTGAGCCAGGTCCATGAGCGGGATACACAATTACCGAATCGGGCAGTGTTTTTATTTTTTGATTGAGCGAATCATACAATAGACTTGCCAATTCTTCGCGCGACATCACACCATCCAGCAAATCAGGTCTTCCTACATCGCCTACAAATAATGTATCACCCGTAAATACAGCATGCTCCTGATTGTTTTCATCGAATAGCAAATAGCATGACGATTCCAGTGTGTGACCTGGGGTGTGCAAAACTTTAATGGTGAGTTTGCCCAACTTAAATTCTTGTCCGTCTTTCGCGCTGATAATGTCGTAGTTCGTTTTGGCCATCGGGCCATACACAATTGGTGCGTTTACCTTTTTTGATAAATCGATATGACCGGAAACAAAATCGGCATGAAAGTGAGTTTCAAAAATATACTTGATTTTGGCATTCCTCCGATTGGCCAATTCCGTGTAGGGGTTCGTTTCGCGGATCGGGTCAATAATCGCGGCTTCACCTTCCGATTCGATGTAGTAGGCGGCCTCCGCCAAACAATTTGTATAAAGTTGTTCGATGTACATAGTTCACTGTGTTTTTCGTTACCCTTTGGTGGGTTTTGACTTAACGGTACAAATCTCCAAAAAATTCCCTAATATCTTGTTAGTGCCTACATTTGTACTGCAAATTTGTGAGGTGAATCCTTAAATTATCAGAATTACTATCAAATGAAATTGATTCCGTTTCTACTGGCTTGGCTCATATCTGCGTCTTTGCATGCAGAAGGCTACCTGCTATTTGAAGAAAACGGAAAGAAAGGTATCAAAAACGAACAAGGCCAAGTGGTGATCCCCGCATCATTCGATGCCTTGGGCTGGTCGGATGGAAGTTTTTCAGTGATCGGCCAAACCACTGGCTATCGTCTCCATGAGCAGTGGGGACTGATCAATCTTAATAAAGAATTTATTACACAACCACTCTACACCCAACTCATCTACAAAAGTGGAGAGTATATCATCGCGCGAAAAAAAATAAATCCGATTGCCGATAAAGTCGGGTGCATTTCCTTACGGGGAGAGATGCGCATTCCATTCATCTACGATGGCATTGAGATCAATGGGTTGCGGGCCATTGTATTCAACCTGAAAGAAGCGCGATTTGAATTTGGTTTAGTCAACTTACAAAATCAGATCATCATTCCACTAAACTACAAAAGCATCGCCTCGTTGGGAACATTGCGGTATGCGGTACAAAATCGAGAGAACAAAATTGCTTTATTCAGCGAAGATGGAAAATCCATTACTGATTTTTCCATCGATAGCCTTTCGCAATTTTACAAAGGCTATTCAATCATTTATCAAAAAGGATTGCAAGGACTCATCAATCGCGAAGGTGAAATTAAACTACCAACCCACTACAGCCGAATTAAAATTACCGAATCAGGCGCCATCCAAGTGCAATTGCCCGGAGAGTGGAAATACCTCAATCACAAGAATGAAGAACTTTCCAAAATCATTGCCGATGATTTAGTCTCCATTTCACAGCATCGGAGCATTATTTTTCTGGGAGGAAAATATGGTTTGCTGGATGAGCGCAACCGAATCATTTTGCCTTTGCAGTGGAGCAGTATGCAGGAAATCAAGCCATCTGTTTTTTTAGTAGGCCAGAAAAACAAACTTGGTGTGATTGATGCCGATGGAAAAAGTATTCTGCCCGTGGCGTACGATTCCATTCAACTCACACCTACAGGTTATCGGCTGTTTGAAAAGAACGAGGGTTGGCAATTGGCAAGCGCGTCCGGTGAAATGGTAACGCACAAAAAATACGAGGTGCTAAATCGCTTCAACGGTACGAATTGGGTAGTTCGCAGTCGCGGGTTTTATGGCGTTGTGAATACTCAAGGCGAGGAGTTTATCCATTGTGTGTTCGATTCCATTGGCGATCGCACATCCAATTATGTCGCAGTAAAATTTAAAAATCAATATGGCATTATCGACCACCGAGAAAACTGGAAGCTGGCGCCTCAAACTTTCCCCATCCAATTGGCTAATGATATGTGTTACCTCATTCGCGAAAAGGAAAATTCATTTCTCAAAAGTTTTGATGGAAAAGTGATTTCGTTTACTCCCTACCGTGTGAAGTTCGAGTCGACACATTGGATTGAAATACGTCCCGATGGCAAACAGAATAAATTCGATTACAATGGTATGCGCTATGTGCCTGTGTCTTTCGCTTCCGCGGAATCGTTCGCAACTCTGGCCACCAAAGAGTTTCAACTGAGTGAGGGTTTATTGGGCATCCGCAGAGACGATAAGTTTGGATTTGTGGACGCGCGTGGAAGCCTCGTGATTGCCAACCGATACGATAGCGTGGCCGATTTTAGAGAAGGATTAGCACCGGTTAAACTGATTGGTAAGTGGGGTTTTCTCAACAAACAAGATCAATTGGTAATTCAGCCAAATTACGAATCAGTTACTCCGTTTTACAATGGATATTCTATTGTCACGCGCAATGGAAAAACCGGTGTAATCAACACCAGTGGCAAGCCGTTGCTGGACGTAAAATATGAATCGATTCAACGTCTGCCGGACGGCAAATATTTGTTTAAAGCGAAAGGATTGTTTGGATTAGCTTCCGCTTTGGGAGCTATCTTAATCGAGCCTCGTTTTGACCACATTGCGGAAGTAAAAAGTGGCTTTTTGTTGGTTAGCCAGGCCGGAAAATGGGGGCTTTTGACCACCAATGGACTAGATGTAATCCCTCTTTTCTACGATCAACTGGAGTACCATACCGCGAACGATCATTTTTTAGCTATGCGCAAGCCCGAGTGGCGGGAATGGAGAGAAGAATAAATTTACTCTATAACTTTTTTCTCTACCAACTTAAAAAGCACATCAATTTTTGCTTGAATCAGGATGGTTTCTGCAATTGAGGTAGCCATTTTGCAGTAATGGCCCGGGTCTTCCATCAAGCGGCCTTTGCGATCTTTCAAGTATTTTTCCATTACCTGATAGCCGCCAATGTGGTAATTCCAAACCTCTGGTGTGATGCCCTCAAAATAATTTTTCTCATTGATAAACAGCACTTGTCTTTCTTCATTATACTTGGGTTTTTCAACGCGGTCATCTCCCTTGCCTTTGTACTTGGCTATGGATTTATTCAAGATTTTACTTTTTAAAAGGTGAAGATTGGTGAGTTGCTCGCCCAGTTCTGCCAGTTGTAAAAAGAGTTTATACTCAGATGTAAACGGAATGCGCGGAAAATCAATTTTTAAAAACTCGGCATACTTCTCGCGATAAATATTGCCGTAAAGAATGGCATAGACATAGTGAAGCAAATTCTCGGGCGAAAATTTCTTTTTGTATGCCTTCTCCAACTTCTCTAGCACCTCTTTGCTGATGTTAGGCTTGCGGCCATCTTTGCCATAACTCTCTTCTGGCTCAAACAGCATCATGGTTTGTGTCTTGCGTTTGGGCTCGGTGGGTTTGTAGAGATATAAAGGTGCTTGCTGGATAATGCCTTTGCTGCTGAAAAAGCAACGATTATCTACCATATACTCTGAAACAAGAGCGTGAGAGTATTCATCATCACCTGAGTATTGTCGAATAAAACATAAGCTAAGATTATCCTTTAACATATGTTGCATAATACTTTGCTGTGGACTACTGTAAAGACCTCTTGAATTTCCAGTATAGTATGTAAAGCGGTGATCAAATGGACGATAATTAACTACAATAATGTTCTCTGGTTTCCGTCCTGTATTTTTGAAGTCATTCTGAGCATTTTCAACTTTCCAGTCTCGACTATCTTTACCCAGCTCAAATGCATTTCTAGCCTGTTCAATCGACATTCTTGAGAATTCTTGAATTTTATGTAGGACTTCAGATGCTTTGAATACAATATTTAAAGAATCTCTTCCAGAAACAA
>JAJTHV010000443.1 GCA_021300095.1 Flammeovirgaceae bacterium
TCCGTCCGTCTGTTTTTCTGTCTTCCTACAGGGTTATCGGTTCCATCCGGATTCGTATTGCGGGCAATCGGTTTGCTTTCGCCATAGCCTTTGGCAGTCAATCGGTCAGAGGCAATTCCTTTTCGAATCAAATAATTGACAGTCGACTCAGCTCTTCGCTGAGAGAGTTCTAAGTTATACGATTCGGAAGCTACGCTATCTGTATGAGAACCCATTTCAATTTTTATGTCAAGGTTATCATTTAAGATTTCAACCAACTTATCCAGTTCTTTGGCTGACTCAGCATTGATATCTGCTTTATCGTAGGCGAAGTAGATGTTTTTAAGAACAAAGAAGATGTTCTTCGCTTTTCTATCCAGAACCAATACTGTATCAAACGTAATATTCGTCACCAGTTCTTTTAAAGATTCTAGTGGAACGGATTTGCCAACGGTCGTGTAGGGCTGACGTTTTACAATGTATCCATCGTGGTCGCCTAAAAGCACGTAGTTTTCATTTTCATACACACGGAACAAAAACTTACCGTCTGTGCCCGTTACATATTCTTGCATCACATCACCACCCTGATCTAACAAACTCACCTTGGTTTCGGCTAAGATTTCGCGGGTGCTGTCTTTGCGGATGTTGTAGGTGATACCTTGGAGATAATAGTTCACTACTTTCAGGTTCGGGTCATCATTCACGAAAGTGTAAATGTCATCATCGCCTTTGCCACCTTCACGGTTGGAAGTAAAAAACCCACGATCGGGTTTGAATAAAAACATACCGAAATCATCTGCTGTTGAATTCATTGGTTGACCGAGATTTTCAATTTTTGTTTTTCCGTTCACCCGATTCACTACAAATAGATCCAGCATACCATAGCCCGGATGGCCATCGGAAGAAAAATACAGTTTACTGTTGTCTGCCATGTAAGGAAACATGTCGTCTCCGGCCGTATTGATCTCAGGACCCATATTTTTTACTTTACCCAAGCGACCCCGACTATCCATGATGGCCGAGTAAATATCCAAACCGCCATAGCCTCCAGGCCGATTCGATGAAAAATACAACGTGCGCCCATCGGGACTTAACGCAGGAGTAGATTCCCAATAATCAGGAGTATTGATGTTCAGGAAAACAGGATCGGTCCAAGCGCCATTTCTGAACCGTGAGAGATATAAGTCAACATCTTTGGCTCCTTTTTTCTTACCAGTATTACCACGAGCAAAAACCATCAGCTTTCCGTCCGGTGAAAATGTAATACAGCCTGAATTTACATTTTCCGCATTGATGTTAGGCGGAAGCGCTTTTAATGTTCCGAGCTCAACATTGGCTGCCTTTGTTTCTACCTGATATAAATCGGTATAGGGTGTTCCGCTGGCTTCATAGATTTTCGCATTGGCACGGGAAGAGGCAAAATAGAGAATGCTATTGGAGTATGCGGGAGCGTATTCAGCAAACGGAGTGTTGAGAGTCTCGAGTGGCTTGGTGCGGTAGTATGATTTCTTCTCGTCCAATTCCTTTAGATAGCTCAGACCTTTCAATTCTTTGTTGGCTCTGTCTTTGATCGGTTCATTTTCAGTAGACTCCACCAACTGATCGAGTACTTGTTTGGCTTCATCGTATTTTGCATTTGCCTGTAGTGCTTTGGCATAGTAGAAACGAATGGAGTCTTTTACTTCGGCCGGGCCACTGGCTTTGGCATAGTAGGCTTCCGATTCTTTGATGCGATTGGACATTCGGTAAGACTCGGCTACAAAATAATTGGCTTTACCGTTGTTGGGCTGTTTGGCCAACGTCTTTTTATAGTACGCAATCACCTTCTCGTACTTTCCATACTTAAAGGCCGTTTTGATTTTTTTCTCCGGGCTACAGCTAATCAACAAGCTGAGCAGTAAAATGATGCCAAGTCCGTTTTTCATAAAAATTACAGCCCTAAAGTACGAAAATTAAAATTCTACTGGACTAACGAATGGTTTGCTAAATATTTTGCCATCCACGATTTTTCTACCGGGATTCTCCATTTGACTTCCCAATCACCTTTCGTGGTCACCAAATTGTTGAAGGTGATGGTTTGAGAGGATAAATAGCCGGAAGTAAACAAGGGTTTTAGTTCTAATCGGCTGAACAATTTAATCTCATCGTTGATGAGAAATGCGATCCGGGAAGCATCTAAAAAATTAATCCCGTGATTTTGAAGATTCTTTAACACACGCACCGACCCATCTATGGAACAACCGCTCGCG
Source organism: Flammeovirgaceae bacterium (assembly GCA_021300095.1). Lineage (GTDB taxonomy): Bacteria > Bacteroidota > Bacteroidia > Cytophagales > Cyclobacteriaceae > ELB16-189. The sequence continues at coordinate 2,229 of JAJTHV010000443.1, forward strand.
TGGTGTACCCCTTCGTCTACAGCCAAAATCAAAAACTGGTTTAGCAATAGCTGAAAAGACGTCTGTAAGGGTTGTCCATGCGCCTCCCAGCCTTCACAAAACGTCCGAAAGTCGGCACTTACCTGCTTCACTTCATATTCGGTCAACTTTCGATCGGCCTGATAAACCCAAATACGTGAGTGGGGAGGGAGGTTTTCAAAGGTGTTATACATAGGTGAAAGATTATTCAAATATACTATGTGAATACTTAAAATTTAGTTCCTCTTAGGTAATATCATATGAGTCACCCTACTTGTTTTTTTTCTTTACCTTGCATGAAAGAACTATAGCCATGAAGCAGATTGTAGTTTCTGTACCAGAAGAGAAATATGATTTCGTTATGGAATTGATGAAAACTATGGATTTCATAACCATAACCGATTCAATTGATATCCCCGAAGAACATAAATCGTTGGTTAGTCAACGGAAACAAACGGCTAATTTTGATTCGATGCATGATTGGGATGAACTTAAACATCAATGGAAGGTGCAGTAGAATCTAGGTTTAAGCTTCTGATTGACGATCGGGCTTTGAAAGATATTGATCAGGCCACCCAATACTACGAAGATCAAGTGCCAAATCTTGGTAACCGATTTAGGCAAGCAGTTTCGGATTCATTTAATGCTCTTCAAATTAATCCTTATTACCAGATTCGATATAGCACTTTTCGATGCTTACCACTTAAAAAATTTCCGTTCATGATCCATTATGAAGTGGATGATGTAAGACAAGTTGTGATTGTTTATGCCGTAATCAACACGTATCTCGATCCCTCTCAATCCTGGTTGAAGTAGAGTAGGCTATTTAGTTTCAATCGACTCAGCAATTAGTTCTGCCAAATCCTTCACCTGCACACTGCTTTCTTTCTCTTTGTTCTTCACGCCATCGGTCATCATGGTCATGCAAAAAGGGCACGCTACCGCGATGGTGGAAGCTCCTGTGCTCAGTGCGTCTTCCGTACGAGCGATGTTGATGTCTTGGTTTCCTTTTTCAGGTTCTTTAAACATTTGGGCACCACCGGCACCGCAACACAAACCTGTTGTACGGCACTTTTTCATCTCTACTAAATCAGCATCCAGCGCTTGCAATACCTCGCGCGGAGCTTCATAGATATTGTTGGATCTTCCCAAATAGCACGAGTCGTGGTAGGTAATTTTTTTTCCTTTAAAGGAGCCACCTTCAGACATCTTGATTTTGCCTTCGTTGATCAGTTGTTGCAAAAAGGTAGAGTGGTGAATGACTTCATAATTACCACCTAATTCCGAGTATTCGTTTTTCAATGTGTTAAAGCAGTGCGGGCACGCAGTCACAATTTTTTTCACATCATAGCCATTCAATACCTGAATATTGTTCATGGCCTGCATCTGAAACAAAAATTCATTTCCGGCTCTTCTGGCGGGATCGCCCGTACAGGTTTCTTCATTTCCCAATACGGCAAAACGAGTACCCACTGCGTTCATAATCTTCACAAACGCTTTAGTGACACGCTTGGCGCGATCGTCAAACGAACCGGCACAGCCTACCCAAAATAACACTTCCGGTTTTTCTCCTTTCGCGGCCAAGTCGGCCATGGTTGGTGCATTCATGTTTTAAAATTTTTTGTGCAATGAGTTAATCTTTTGACCAATTGAATCGATCGGAAGGAGAGAATTTCCATGGCGCGAAACTGGTTTCAATGTTTTGAAACATGGAGTTCCATTGCGCAGGTGAGCCACTTTCTTCCATCGCCACATAGCGTCTCATTTCCAGAATGATTTCTAGCGGATTGATCAACACAGGACAAGCTTCCACACATGCGTTGCAACTGGTGCACGCATTGATTTCTTCCTTGGTGATATAATCGCCCAGCAACGATTTGCCATCGTTCAATCCCGGGCCACCGGCTGCCATGCTTTTACCAACTTCTTCCAGTCGGTCGCGGGTATCCATCATGATTTTGCGTGGCGAAAGTTTTTTTCCGGTCAGGTTGGCAGGGCATTCGCTCGTGCAACGACCACATTCGGTGCAGGAATAAGCAGCAATTAAATTTGCCTGACTAAGGTCGTTTATATCTTTTGCACCAAATCGTCCTGGCTCGGCAGGCGCAGCAGGAGCAGCCGAAAGTCCGAGCATGGATTTCACCTCGTTGGTGACTACCGGCATGTTATTGATGTGTCCCTTCGCCTCCAACTTTGCCACGTAGGTATTGACAAAAGCCAGGAAAATGTGGAGGTGCTTAGAGTACGTAACATATACGGTAAAGCCTAAAATACCGAGAATGTGAAACCACCAGGCAAAACGCTCGATGATCACCAATGTGGAAGTATCCAGTCCTTCAAAGAGCGGGATTAAAAATGAACTAAAGAAGAGAGTCCCTGTGGAGGTATAATGATCGGTGCGGGTTTGTAAAATTTGATCCGTGGCATTCATCGTAAAGATGGCACCCATCAAAACGATTTCAATGGTAAGAATGAGATTGGCATCTAAACGAGGCCATTTTTTCATTTCGGCAGAATGAAAACGAGCGATATTCATCACATTTCTGCGAATCAAGAATGCAACGCAAGCCACCAATACGGCCACGGCCAATAACTCAAAGAAATTCATCAGAAAATGATAGAATCCACCGAGGTAGGGGGCAAAGATGCGGTGTGTTCCGGCAAGGCCATCAATAATAAACTCCAACACCTCTAAATTGATGATGAGAAAACCTGCGTAGATAAAAAAGTGCAATACAGCCGGAATCCACTTCTTGAACATTTTCTTCTGCCCAAAGGCAACCAGCAATACGTTTTTTATACGCTCTTGGGAAGGACCGGTTAAGGTCATTTTCTTGCCCAAAGCAATCGTAGATCGAATCTGCAAAACGCGTTTTCTGATGAAGAAGCCGGCAATGCCCAGGCTTATCAGAAAGAGAATTTGTTGTAATAGTGCCATCATCCAAACTTATGAATTCAAACCCAATGTGCCAATGGATTGACTGAGGTCGCCCCTTTTTTATTTACTTAAAATTTTACCAAGATTTTCAAATTGACATAATTCTATTACTTTTGTCGCCCCAGACAGCAAAAGTCTGAACAAAATCCAACGGTGACGTAGCTCAGTTGGTAGAGCAAAGGACTGAAAATCCTTGTGTCGGGGGTTCAATTCCCTCCGTCACCACAAAAACCCCGACAATACTGTTGGGGTTTTTTGTTTTTATCTCCTGCCATATTATACCTACATCTTGCAGAGCAAGCGGAACCTCTCCTTTTACAAAGGGTCAACTGATAATCTAGAAAGAAGAATTATAGAACATAATAGCGGAAAGACACCCTCTACAAAGAGGTACATACCTTGGCTTTTAGTGTGGTTTGACATTAAAAGCACGAAGCAAGAAGCGGTCGTTTTGGAAATGAAGTTAAAGAACCTATCCGTGGAACGGACGATAGAATTCATCAAAAAATACCCACCGCCTCATGGTTTACAAGAGTTGTATGAGGTTCAACGCTGACGAGGCCTTTGGCCTGTAAGCGTGCTGACCGAAGCGTCAGCATTCCCTCCGTCACCA
>JAJTHV010000032.1 GCA_021300095.1 Flammeovirgaceae bacterium
TACAACGATTTGCCCGAGCGAAACTGCTCAAGGGCTTTCTTCTTGATCTCTTCTAAATTGAATTGTTCTTTCATGATATGTCAAAGTTAGTGTTTCTCTCTCTTTGACACAGTTCACTTTACAGCCTCCCTTAAGTATAAATACGCTCCCTATTTCTTAACATTTGGAGCACTTGGATTTGTTGTTATACTTTCGATTTTGGTAATAACGGACGACTCTAACCAATATACTTTAATAACAAAGGAAACCGAAGTAATCGGCCGTGTGTCAGGTGTAGAGCGAGATCATGGCTATCTGCGTTTTAAGGTAAATGATTCCTTAAAGTACACTGTAAGAGGTTCAAACATGAATAATTATGAATACTACGAACCATGTTTTTTCTACTTTTTAAGTGATCATGATTGGATAGATAAAAGGAAAGGGACAGATTCTCTTTTAATTGAAAAGCAATTTACGGCCCGCAGAATTGAATACTACCAATTTGTGATTGGCCAAGACTTAAATAAGGAGTTAATAAAAGAGTAAAAAGGTCTTACTTCTCTGCATTGTCGGCTCGGGGACTTTGCAGTAAAATAAGCTTTCAATTAAATTGCTGATAGTAAGTTCACTCCCCTTTTCGTAATTTCACTTCATGAGTACAATGGACATGCCGCAGAATCTCTTTCACCAGACTCTTCGAAGATTAATTTTTAGCAGGACTTTTAACGTATGAATTCCTTTCTTGCCTGTTTCATTTCCGGAGCCAGTTTTCTTCTTAGTTTCTTACTTTTCTTTCATCCCTTTCAACAGAATATAAAAGCCAATCGGTGGCTTGGTTTTTTTGCGTTTATCATCGGCTGTGCTTTCATCGGCACCTATCTTACTTTAACAGAAACAACTGATTCAAACCACTTTCTGTTTAAGATTCTGAACAGTTTGCAATTTCTTTTAGCACCCAGCTTTTACTTCAGCATTCTGTACTTTGTAAAACCTACCAAAGTATTTACAAAGATGGATTGGCTTCATTTTTTGCCCTTTGTGATTTACACAGTCGCAGAAACTATCTGGAATCCCGATAAGGAAAGTATTTCAACGTTCACCCTTTTTACAATTGATCAACATACAGATATTCTGGTACGGAACATATTGCCATTAATCGCGCTCGTTTATTTGATTCAATGCTATTTCATCTTAAAAAAACATAAGAACAACCTGAAGCGAATATCTTCAGCCATCAACCAAATTAGTCTGGATTGGCTGGTTCAATTCTTATTCATCTTATCCATCACACTTATCATTTGGATCAATGATGCCCTCTTTGGCTTGCCCTATTTATTGGAGGCCACTAATTTCATCTACGCAATTGCTATTTTCTTTTTAGCTTATTTCTCCATCCAACAAAAGACAATTTTTGCTTTTAAAGAAAAAGATATAGTCCAGATCTCGGAAGTGCTTGAATATGAAGAGTACAAAACAGATACAAGCACTCCTTCGGTGATCGAGGCATCCACCAACCCTACCGATATGGATGCTACAGAAGTTTCAAATACAAAGCCCAAACTCAAAAGACTCAGTGCCGGGCAAATAGTAGATTTATCGACCCGATTATTCTCACTGATGGAGAATGACAAACTCTTTCTGAACAATGAATTGAATTTGCCCACGGTTGCTGAAAAATTAGATATCAGCATCCACGAAGCCTCCTTTTTGATTAATGAGGCCGCTCAGGATAACTTTTACAACTTCATCAATAAATACAGAGTGGAGGAAGCAAAGAAACTGTTGGCTTCTGCCAAAATGGAAGAATTGAATATTGTCGGTATCGCCTTTGCCTCCGGGTTCAACTCTAAGACAACCTTTAACACCACCTTTAAAAAAGTGGTCGGTATTTCCCCCTCTCAATTCAGTAAACAGCACAAAAAATAGCTAAAAAACATGTTCGGCTTTATCCAGACGAACAGTTGAAGGGCTGTAGGGCTTTAGTTTTGGGCATTGTTAACAACTAAACTTTCAATTATGCCGAAATTAAAGAATCTCCTGGGGGTCGTTTTAGTAGCCATTGCCATTTCCGGCTCTATTGCCGTCAGTGCCTGTACTGTTTTTATGGCCAATGATGGAAAATCCGTTTGGATAGGGAACAACGAGGATGAGCTGCAAACTACAAAATACAGAATGTGGTTCTATCCGGCCAAAAGAGGCAACTATGGTTACGCTATTTGGACAGACCTAAACTTTGGAAAGCTACTCAATGGTCTTTCGTATCTCAATCCACAAGGAGGCCTCAATGAATTCGGGCTTTTTATGGATTACACCGCAACGGACGGAATCTCTATTGTAACCGATGCACAAAAGCAAGACAGAAAAAAGGAGGTGGTAACAGACATTCTAAAAAAGTGCAAAACGGTTGAAGAAGCATTGGCCTACCTGACCAGGTATAACTTGATAAAACTGAACCATGCACAACTATTCATTGGCGATGCCACCGGCAATTATGCCATTGTTACGGGTGGATACATCGTGCGGAAGACAGACGCTAGTTTTGCTTTAACCAACTACTGCGTTAACAATGGCCGCAAAGAAGCCTGCCACAGAAGAGATGTGGCTACACACTACTTAAACTCAACCACCACTTTTTCATTAAATGAAATTACGAGCATTTTAGAGAAATCTGCGGTCAAGCTGCCCAATAATTCCATTACCAATTATTCGATGGCTGTTGATTTGAAAACCAGCACCATTTACCTGTACCACAAAAGCGATTTTAAAACGGTTTCCGTTTTGGTCTTATCCGAAGAACTTAAAAAAGGGAAACATCATAAAGGCATTGAAGATTATTTTCCAGAAAGCATCACCCCTATTCTGGAAACAGCCTACAAAAAGAACGGCATCAACGCAGCCATTGAGCAGTACAAGACATTGCGAAGAACATCGAATGGAAAATACAATTTCAAAAACAATGATGTGCTCAACTTGGCCATTAGCTGGATTGAGAAAGGTCAAAACAATGATGCCATCAAACTGCTGGAATGTTTAAAAGAATTTGACCCAACTAATACAACGATCTATTCGTGGCTAGGTGTGGCCAATCGGAAGAACAACAACTTGGAAGAAAGCAACAACTACTTTACAAAAGTATTGACTGAAAATCCGAACGACTACTTAGCTACACTTTTCGGAAAACAAGAAAATCAAAAAGTTACTTTCAAATTAAATGACTTTGAAGATGCGGAGCGCGTGTTGTTAGTTGGAGACTTTACAGAATGGTTGAAGAATCCCGTCAAAATGAAAAAGGAAGATGGCTATTGGACATGCGAAGTTACATTACCAAAAGGCGAAAACACCTATAAGTTCATTGTGAATGACCAATACCTGGCCGACAGCAAAAACTTTATGCACATGGGCGCCGGGCCGCGAATATTCTCCAAACTTTATGTATGGTGAGACGTTGACACGGAAGTATAAATCTGAACTTTAACCAATAAAATGAAATACTCCATACTTCCGATCCTTATCGTAGTTATTACAACCACTTTAAATTCGTGTGATCCGCCTAAAAGTGTAAGCTTCCCAATCGATAAAAATTATAAACCCGATGACGAGCAATTGTATAAAAAAATCGTGCGATTGGATAGTCTGTTTTTTGGTGCTTACAACACGTGTTCAGCCAACCTTGATCAATATGGATCTTACTTCTCCGCAGCGTTTGCCTCCCCTACTGGTGCAAGTCTTTCATAACTAATCTTTAGATACAATTCTGACCTTACTATCTCTGCTCCTCTGACACAGATTTTCAGTGTATTGAAATGGGTAAGTTGTTTTGTTTTTAGAGCGCTTGAAAGTAATTTCACAACGAATATGGGAAGTGATCAACCTGACCCGATGAAGCAAACGACATTTAAGATAGCAAAAATGGATTGCCCATCCGAAGAGCAAATGATACGGATGTGTCTTGCCGATTTGCCCTCTATTCACGCGTTGGACTTTGATATTTCGAACCGAAAACTGACGGTGATCCATTCAGAACCTTACACTCCTATTTTTCAACGCCTGGATACCTTAAAATTGGATACATCCGTCATAGACAGCAGTTTGGTTGACGCTTATATTCCGAACGAAAGCAATCCCGCCAGCGAAAGAAAATTACTTTGGCAAGTTTTAGCCATTAACTTCTTCTTTTTTGCACTTGAACTTACGACCGGTTTTATGTCAGACTCCATGGGGCTGGTAGCCGATAGTTTGGATATGCTTGCGGATAGTATTGTTTACGGGCTTGCTCTCCTTGCTGTTGGCGGCACTGTCATTAAAAAAAAGAATATTGCTAAAGCGGCAGGGTATTTCCAATTGTCATTAGCGATCATAGGATTGGGTGAAGTAACGAGACGGTTTATTGGGCTTGCCGAAATCCCAGCATTTCAAACCATGATCATCATTTCTATTCTTGCCCTTATCGGAAATGGAGCATGTCTGTATTTGCTCCAGAAAAGCAAAAGCAAAGAAGCGCACATGCAAGCAAGTATGCTCTTTACTTCCAATGACATTATTGTCAACCTGGGTGTTATTGTAGCGGGCGGCTTTGTTTACCTGACCGAATCAAATTATCCCGACCTGATAATAGGAATAATTGTATTTTTTGTGGTGGTGCAAGGCGCATTTAAAATAGTGAAGCTATCGAAATAAAGACTGTATGAATCGGAAAGGAGATCGAAAGAAAGAGCCGGGAGAAATTGAAATTCAAATGGAAGACGTTGAAATTATATTGGGCGATGACGTTGTGCATTTAGACAAAATAATCAATCATGTTTATTGTGCTCACTGCGAAGTTGGATACAATTCAACGATCGAGAATTATACCATTTATCTCAATAAATTAGATGATATCCTGTTTGTGGGGCAGTGTGCAAAATGTAAAAATTATGTTGCGCGGTATGTAGAGACTGGCGAAAATCATTCCAAAGCTGAAGTGGCTCGGCATATCCGAACCATCAAGAAGGAGTTTAAAGTAATAAAAGCTAAAAAGCACTAATTATCCACAGTCTCCGTGTTAGGACGCGGCAATAATAGAATAGCAACAGGAGACTCAACGGAGAAGTTAAAAATCCCTTTCTATGAAAGTTATTGTTTGCGTGTTGTTTTTCGTATCAAGCACTGCATTCGGGCAAACAGTGCCACGGACAGAAAGTGCTATTGAAAAGTATGTAAAAGTCATTGATCGGTTGAACCATGAAAATAAACTGGTAAGGGTTTCGTATCACAACATGTCCGACTGTGGTGGCAGTTTAGACGGCTATTATTTAAATAAAAGTCTGGTTCTAATGAAGGCTGTCTTTTCTGGAGAGCTTGGCTTTATCGCTCAGAATGTCTACTTGCAAGACCAGAAAATGATGAAGCTCATTTACCGGGAACATTTTCCGGAATGGGAAAAGTACTATGCAAAGTATCCTGCTGAAAAATATGAACTGGATTCCGGTAAAATGACTTACACAGACACTATATATACTATTTCACTAGCCAATCCTCCTCTCTTTAAAAAGTCTGCATCTCAAAAAACGATCAGTCATAAACCCAATCAAAAGCTCATGGAGAGCATTATTAGTTGTGGGCAGTCGATGATGCTCGAACTACAAGAAGTAATTGCACAAATAGACAGTCTGAAGTACGTTCAAGAAATGCCGTACGGCTGTGAGAATGCAGTTTGCGGAGATCAACTCTATTGGAAAGTAATCCAATTAGGTGACAATGGAATTGAGCTACTGATTGACAAACTGGATGATTCCACACCCACTACTGCGAAGGTGGTTCTATTCGGTGGCAACTTTACTGTGGCTGATATTGCTTATGACGCACTCAATGAAATCATCCACAACATTCCAACTTTTGAACTTCTGGGCGTTCCATTTGATAAAGCAGGTTGTGGTTATTGTGCCTATTGGAATCATGTAAGGAAGTCGGATGCGAACAGACGAGCATTTAAAGAAGCTGTAAGAATCTGGTATCACCAGACCAAAAACAAATTAGTATGGGTTGAAAGCAATAAATTTGCTACCTGCGAGTGCGGAGGAAAGCATCCCAATGGTGGGCATTATGAATTGGATAATCGATGAAAATGAAAATGCTTAACTTTACGAAGTTATACCATTCGTTTTGTAACGAAAACATTCTTAGCTAAACTCTTGCGTGTAATTGAAATGGATCAGAAAATTAAGATAACGTTTGAATGCCATCAGGATTGGGAACAGATGAAGGTTTCCGGTAATGGACGCTTTTGTGAATTTTGCGCTAAGGCGGTGTATGATTTTTCCGGCCAAACGAAAAGCGAAATAAAAAAAAGAGCAAAGGGAGATTTATGCGGAATGTTTTTGACCGAACAAATAGACACCGATTTGAGACCCATCGAATTTCCAGGCTATTGGAGAACTTCTCTTTTAACACTAGGAACTGTAATAGGGCTTGAATTAAAGCAAGTAAATGGGCAGCAATTAAA
>JAJTHV010000036.1 GCA_021300095.1 Flammeovirgaceae bacterium
AAAATATATTCATTAATGCCAGACTGATCGTAGCTGGTGAGATCCAAATCCATCTCCATGCTCTTCAAAAATTGATCATAGAGTTTTTCTTCAATTCCAAACTGATGCACTGTTTTTTGAAAGCTGTTCAGAATAGGGTTGAGGCTGATTTTTTCGGCTATTGCCTGATAGGTTTCCGCTCGGAATCGGTTAAGCAAGGTGGCCTTATCGTATTCGTGAAAAGTGTCCACAACTTCATCGGCAAAGCGCACAAACCCATAGATGGAGTAAATCGGGTCGCGCATATCTTTATCGAGGCATTGAATGCCCAACGAAAAAGACGTGCTGTAAGCGCGCGTGGTCATGCGGCTGCAGCGGATACTTACCTGATCAAAAAGTTCTTTACTCATGCATCTTTCTCTTTAGTGCAACTTGGTGTTTCAAGCTTGATCTCGTTTTATTAATTCGCCAGCTACCACTTGTCCGGAGATCAGTGAAGGCGGAACCCCCGGCCCCGGCACGGTCAATTGACCCGTATAAAACAGATTCGGGAGGGTTTTGTTTAAGATCGAAGGCTTTAAATTGGCCGTTTGCATAATCGTATTCGCCAACCCATAGGCATTTCCTTTAAATGCGTGGTAGTCACTAATAAAGTCACTATGCGCGTAACTTCTCTTATAGATAATATTATCTCTCCATGAATCTCCGGTTAACTTTTCAATCCGATCCATCATCAGATTAAAGTACTTTTCCCGCACCGATTCATCATCTTTCAGTCCGGGTGCTACCGGCAACAGAAGGAAGATATTTTCACAGCCTTCCGGGGCAACCTGATGGTCTGTTTGGGATGGAACCGAAACGTAGAATAATGGATCGGTTGGCCATTGCGGACTTTCATAAATTTCTTTGGCATGCTTTCCAAAATCGCGATCGAAGAAAAGGTTGTGATGCAGTAATCCTTTTACTCTTTTATTCACACCCAAATAATAAATCAAACTAGAGGGAGCCATTACCCGCTTTTGCCAATAGTCTTCCGTGTAGCGTCTGTATTCAGCGGGTAGCAACTCTTGCTCCACATGATGATAATCAGCTCCGGCTACTAAATAATCCAGCGCATGTTCTGTGCCGTTGCTTTGAATGCCGCTTACTTTTTTATTCTTTACGAGAATTTTTTCTACTTCACTGTTGAATTCAAATTTTACCCCGAGTTCTTTAGCCACGGTCACCATGCCTTCTACAATCTTGTGCATGCCGCCCATGGGGTACCACGTGCCGAGCGAAACATCGGCATAATTCATCAATGTGTAAAGCGCAGGGGTTTTATCAGCTGGTGCACCCAGAAACAACACCGGAAACTCTAACAATTGAACTAGCCGAGGATCCTTGAAATGTTTTTTCACGTAAGTGGATACCGATTCAAAAACGTGAAGCTTAAAAACACCTTTCGCCAGTTCCATGTCCATCAATTCGGAAATGGAAATGCCCGGCTTATACACCAGTTTGTTGATTCCTACTTCGTACTTGTATTTTCCTTCGGCTAGAAATTGCTTGAGTTGTGCCCCACTGCCCTTTTCAATTTTTTCAAAATAAGCACACAGTTGATTTTCCCCTGCCGGAATATCCCAAACATCGTCTTTACCAAAAAAGACACGGTACGAAGGATCTAACCGATGGAGGTCAAAAAAGTCAGATGGCTTTTTGCCGAACAGGGCAAAGTACTTCTCAAATACATCGGGCATCCAGTACCAACTTGGGCCCATGTCAAACAGAAACCCATCGGTTTCAAATTTCCGTGCACGTCCCCCAGCCGATTCATTCTTCTCAAAAATGGTGACATCGAAATTTTTTTGTGCCAGACACGAGGCAGCCGCCAGCCCTGCAAAACCTGAACCGATTACTCCTACTTTTTTCATGAGGCTTGAATTACTGTAAAATTGAATGTTGGATCGAGGGGGAAACGCTTCATGAGGCAAAAAGAATAACCAATAATACCTATAAAACACAAAAATCCTTTCAGTGTTTGAAAGGATTTTTGATAAGGAAGTTAAACAACTAACCTATTGATAGCCGGTGAGCTTTTTTTGAATTTCTTTACGCGCGTGAAATATTCTGTTTTTCACTGTGCCAATCGGTAAATTTAGGTGTTCGGCTATTTCGTGGTATTTATAGCCAGTGGTGTGCATCTTGAAAGGAATGAGCAATTCGTCTTTCACATCATTCACATTTCGCCACACTTCTTTAAATTCTACGCTTCCTTCCGGTCGGTTGAAGGTGTGCGTGTCTTCCACATTTAAATGATACAGTTCTTTGGTGTTGTCGGTAGAGGTGCGCTCGCGTTTGCTTTTGCGATAATTATTGATGTAGGTGTTGCGCATGATAGTGAAGAGCCAACCTTTCAAGTTGGTGTCTTCTCTGAATTTATTGCGGTAAGTAAGTGCCTTCAGAATGGTATCCTGAACAAGGTCAAGAGACTCTTCACGATCGCGGGTGAATCGGTGAGTGAAACCGCGCAACGTGGGGCGAAGGCTGGCAATTTCTTTATCAAATTCTAAGGCAGTCATATGTTTAGTTTTTGATGTTAATCTTTAAACAAATTACACCTATAAATACAAGAAATCAAAGGAATTGTTTAATTATTTATTTGGTTTGTTAAACAAATTTAATTTGAAACTAACTGACTTAATTCCAGTGCGTTAGCAAATTGAATCACATTGGCAGGAGCTGAAATGGGGGTTTTCTTCAAAGCATACCCGCTGACCAGAATTTTAGCACCTGTGCAATCGGCACTCAACTTATCAACAAACTTTTGAAGTTCCGCAGAGCGGGGGTGCGTAGTGAACGAAGTAATGATGAGTTCCGGCTTATGTAAATCGTAAATTGATTTTAGTGCAGTATAAGGAACTGTTTGACCCAGATAATAAGTTCTGATTCCTTTCTTTTTGGTGATGTAGTAATAAAATAGTAACGATAACTCGTGCAATTCATTTTCCGGTAAAAACAAAATGGCTTTGGCTGCACCTTTAGGTGCCAATGGCAAGGAATCAATCGCCACAATCATCTTTTGACGGATCAAATGTGTTATGAAATGCTCCTGAGCCGGGGTAATGTTATTGGTGAGCCATAAAACACCGATTTTCTCCAAAAAGGGATAGATGATTTCCAGAATCATCTTTTCGAAACCAAACTTTAGTGTGAGATGGCCGAGCATTTTCTCAAACTGCTCTTCGTCCATATCAACGAGCGCAACAATCAGTTGCTCTATATATATGTCAATCGAGTTTTGTGTTTCACTTAGCTCTGTTACCTGCTGATTGATTTCATCTAAACTTAATTTGACGATCCGTGATATTTTTACCCCGTTGTTATTGAGAACTGATACATTAATGATCTTTTTCAGATCATCATCTGAATAATACCGAATATTAGTTTTGGTGCGCTGAGGCTCAATTAGTTGATGCCTTTTCTCCCAAATGCGGATCGTGTGGGCTTTGATTCCCGAAAGTCGCTCTAGTTCTTTAATAGAATATTTGCCCATCTTTTTAAAACAAACTTTAAACAAAAACACCGTAAATGGTAAATTGTTGGGCTTAAATTTGGAATAATGTTGGAGGACGGTGTAGCGTGGTTTAAAAGTAAGGGATGGACGGCCTTTCCATTTCAATTGGAAGCGTGGCAATCCTATGCGCGTGGCGACAGCGGACTGGTGAACGCACCCACCGGAAGCGGAAAAACATATTCGTTGATCATTCCGATCATTCTCGAATCTAAAAAAGATACTAACCCACGATCGAAAGGTCCCCGGGCCATTTGGATTACACCGATTCGGGCGCTGGGTAAAGAGATTGAATATGCAGCGCAAGATGCACTGGAAGGAATGAAGATTCCTTGGCGTGTAGGTGTGCGTTCAGGCGATACCACTACACGCGAACGCGCGAAACAACAAGAAACGCCACCCGAAATTCTGATCACCACACCGGAAAGTCTACACCTATTTCTTTCCCGTAAGGATTATAAAAACTACTTCAAAAATTTAAAATGCATTGTTGTAGACGAATGGCATGAATTAATCGGCTCGAAACGAGGTGTGTTGATGGAACTCGCGCTTTCGCGATTGAAAACTATTTCGCCTGATTTGAAGATCTGGGGCATCTCGGCAACCATCGGCAACATGGAGCAATCTTTGGATGTGCTGATGGGCAATCGGGCGAACAGAATTGTGACGGTAGTAAAGGCGGCCATCGAAAAGAAAATTGAAATCATCTCAGTGTTTCCAGATACTGTGGAGCGGATGCCGTGGGCCGGCCATTTGGGAATTCACTTGCTGGAAAAAACGATTCCAATCATAGACAAAAGCAACAGCACTTTAATTTTTACCAACACGCGTTCCTTTGCCGAAATCTGGTACCAGAAATTATTAGATGTGGCTCCGCAGTTGTCAGGTGTGTTAGCGATGCACCATGGTTCGATCAGTGCTAAAATTCGAGCGTGGGTAGAAGATCAATTGCACGAGGGTAAACTAAAAGCCGTAGTGTGCACTTCCAGTTTAGATTTAGGTGTCGACTTCCGTCCGGTAGAAACGATTATACAGATAGGCAGTCCCAAGGGAGTCGCCCGGTTTTTGCAGCGTGCCGGTCGTAGCGGTCACCAGCCGGGCGCGGTAAGTCGCATTTATTTTTTACCGACTAACTCTTTGGAATTGGCGGAGGCTTCTGCTTTGCGCGAAGCAATGAATCGTAAAATTGTGGAAGACCGAATTCCCTACATCCGCTCGTTTGATGTGCTGATTCAATACCTGATTACATTGGCCGTTTCGGATGGATTTCGGTCAGAAGAAATTTTTGAAGAAGTAAAAGGTACCTTTTGTTATTCATCCATCACCGAAGATGAATGGCGCTGGTGTTTAAATTTTATTGCTACCGGTGGCGCAGCTCTCACTGCCTACGATGAGTATCGCAAGGTGATCAACGACAATGGTTTTTATCGGGTAGAGAATAAACAGATTGCGTACAAACATCGACTGTCGATTGGCACTATTGTGGGCGACACGCTCATGCATATTAAGTATACCAGCGGCAAATATCTGGGCACCATCGAAGAATATTTTATTTCCCGATTGCACGTAGGCGATGTGTTTTGGTTTGCGGGCAAAAGTTTGGAATTAGTGCGCATCAAAGAAATGGAAGCGCACGTGCGACCCTCGAAACGAAAATCTGGGAAGGTGCCGAGTTGGCAAGGCGGGCGCATGCCGCTCTCATCGCAGCTGAGCGAGATGATTCGAGTTAAAATGGATGAAGCAGCGAATCACACCGAAACGGATGAGGAGATGAAGTTTTTGCGGCCCCTCATGGAGCTTCAAAAGCAGCGGTCGCATTTGCCATCCAAAAACGAATTGTTGATCGAATACTTTCATAGTTCCGAAGGCTATCATGTGGTAATCTATCCATTCGAAGGCCGTAATGTACACGAAGGCCTTGGTGCGTTGGTGGCGTATCGCATTGCCAAAATCAAACCCATTACCTTTTCCATTGCCATGAATGATTATGGATTTGAGTTGTTGTCCGATCAACCGATTCCCATTGAAGAAGCGGTGGAAACGAACGTGCTCGGCATCGAAAATTTATCCACAGATATCTTGGCGAGTATCAATTCCACCGAAATGGCCAGGCGTAAATTCAGAGATATTGCGGCTATTGCCGGATTGGTGTTCAAAGGTTTGCCGGGACGAAAAATAAAAGAGAAACATCTGCAATCATCTTCGCAGTTGTTCTTCAATGTATTCAACGAATATGAATCAGACAATCTGTTGTTGTTGCAAGCGTATGAGGAAGTGATGGATTTTCAGTTGGAGGAGGCCCGTATGCGCATGGCGTTAGAGCGCATCGAACATCAAAAAATCATCATCACCCAGCCGGATAAGCCGACTCCATTTTCATTTCCAATCATTGTCGATCGCACCCGCGAAAAACTGACTTCCGAAAAACTGGAAGACCGAATTAAAAAGATGATGGTGGAATATGGAGAAGATGAATGAAGTAATAGTAAATGCGATTTCCTCACAGATTGCCACAAAGGCTCTAAGACACAAAGAATTGGATTGTTAATCTTCGTGCCTTAGTGGTGGATTTTAATTAAAAAATAGCGCGGAAGATCAAGAACAAGCCACCGCCCATAATCATTACCACCGGCAAGGTTAAAAACCAGGCGAGAAGAATATTCCGAACGGTGTCTGGCTGCAAGTTCTTTACACCTTTATTCGCCACCATACTTCCTGCAATGCCCGATGATAATACGTGCGTAGTGCTGACAGGCCATCCAAAGCTGGTGGATAAACCGATCGTAATCGAAGCCACCATTTCGGCACTGGCTCCTTGTGCATAGGTAAGATGTTCTTTCCCAATTTTTTCTCCCACCGTTTTTACAATGCGCTTCCAACCAATCATCGTTCCCACACCGAGTGATAATGAAATCATCAGAATCACCCAAGTAGGAGAGTAGTCAGTTACTTTGCGCACTTCTTTCATATTTTCGGTCAACAAATTCTTGTCCACTTCACTCAAACGCACTTCCTCTTTTTTCATTAACGATTTTAAATGACGATCAATGAGCATGATGTCTTTACGCACGGCAAACTTATCTTCTTTCGGAATAGAGCCAGCACTATTCACCAACCTGAATTTATCTTGAAGGTCATGTGTCATAAAGATCACCTCATTCAGTTTTACACGATCCCCTTTTGATAAGGTGGTTGAGTCAATCGTGGTAACCACACGTTCAATTTTAGTAAGAGACGCAGGCAGTTGTCGGGTATCTAAATTATTGTTAATGGCGAAGTAGGCAGGTACAATGCCAATCAATACCAGCATCACCAACCCAACACCTTTTTGCCCATCATTTGATCCATGAAAAAAACTCACCAAAGTGCAGGTCAAGAATAAAATGCCCCGAATCCAAAATGGAGGAGGTGTATTTTTCTTAGGCTCTTTGAAAAGTGCATCGCCTGTTTCGGTTTTTTTGGTAGCCACCCGAATCAGATACATTAATATAATCGTGACTGAAAAACCGAAAAGAGGAGAGACCAATAATGAAATGCCGATTTCCTGTGCTTTGCCCCAGTTGACAGCTTCGCCTGTCGCCTCTGGTAAAAACGAATAAGCTAATCCAACTCCTAAAATAGAGCCAATCAACGTGTGAGAGCTTGAGCAGGGGATACCCAAATACCATGTTAACAGATTCCAGAAGATAGCCGTTAATAAAAGGGCGGCAATCATTGACAAGCTGTGGGCTATGTTTTGATCGACCAGCGTTTCAACGGGTAGCAGGTTGACGATTCCCATGGCCACGGTAATACCACCGGCAAAAACACCCAAAAAATTCCATGTTCCAGACCAGATTACAGCCACCCAAGGCTTCAATGTATGTGTATAAATAACAGTCGCTACGGCATTGGCAGTGTCATGAAAGCCATTTACAAACTCAAAAGCGCAAACCGCAGCTAAACACAGAACCAAAAGAATGGCATAGGAGGTCTCTAATTCAAACATGGGTTTTAGGTATTGATTTCACTAATTTTCGGCCTCAAGATGCCTTTTACTTAACTATTGTGCAACCAAAGGTAGAATCTCTTTTTTTACCCTATGTTATGGAAATGTTACGCTTTTTAAATCCATGTTTTGATGGGCTAAACCCGCTTTTTGAATGATTCTGCAACTTTTTCCAGATGGTGAAAAGATTACCTTATTACCACAGCGTTTACTTTACCTCAACCACCACCAATCATTGGTAGTGGCAGATGTGCATTTTGGAAAAATAAACCATTTCAGAAAAGCTGGAATAGCCGTGCCGGCCAAAGCCAACAACCGGAACGCAACCGACCTAATCGATGCCATTAATCAAACCAAGCCGGAACGAGTCATCTTTTTAGGCGACTTATTTCACAGCACTTACAATGAAGAATGGGAAACGGTAGGCCAGATTACCGATCACTTTCGGCAATGTTCGTTTGAGTTAGTGGTGGGAAATCATGATATTCTGAGCGAAAACCAATATTCTCGTCATTCGATCCATCGGATCGACCAATTAGTGCTCGCGCAATGGCTACTGACTCATGAGCCACTGACCGACATACCCGAAAACTATTACAATCTGGCGGGTCACATTCACCCCGGCATCCGATTACATGGTTCCGGCAGACAATCGCTGATGTTGCCATGTTTTTACTTTGGCAAACGACAAGGTCTATTACCCGCCTTTGGAACATTCACAGGTTTAGCGAAAATCAAACCT
>JAJTHV010000434.1 GCA_021300095.1 Flammeovirgaceae bacterium
AAATCCTCCGAGGTCTTTTATCTCTCGCGTAAAGATCTCGGAGGATTGTGATGGTTGTAATGGAAGGATTTTGTAAGCAATAGATGTTAGGTTTTAGTGAATCTTCCGAGGTTTATACCTTTAATTAAAATCCTCCGAGGTCTTTTATCTCTCGCGTAAAGACCTCGGATGATTGTGATAGTTGAAGACCTCGGAAGATTATTAAATTATAAATTCTGATATTTGTTTACAGGCATTTGGAATTCCGAAATTCCCCTCTTGTATTTCTTCGTGCCTTTCTGCTTTCGTAGAAAATTGAATCACCAAGAATGTAATGGGTATGAACGAATCCTTTCTTCACTATGTCTGGCAATTTCAATACTTCGATAAGAATAATTTGCGCACCGCAGAAGGAGAGGAGCTGACGATTTTTAAAACCGGATCATACAATACCGATGCGGGCCCTGATTTTTTGCAGGCAAAAATTAAAATCGCTCAACTGGAATGGGCAGGCAGTATCGAAATCCACATCAAATCATCGGATTGGCTGGCGCACCAACACACCGGCAATGGGGCCTACGAAAACGTGATCCTCCATGTGGTGTGGGAAAACAATCAATCTATTTTAAGAAAAGATGGAACGGCCATTCCTACCCTCGAATTAAAGCACCGAGTCAGCAAAGAACTCTGGAGTAAATACGCGAAGCTGGTGAACAGCAGTATGAATATTGCGTGCCAGTCTTCCTTTAGTGACGTGGCGTCTATCACTAAACTTTCCATGCTCGAACAAGCGATGATGAGGCGCTTTGTATCCAAATCCAGTGAAGTAAAAAACCTACTCAACGAAAATCAGGGGGATTGGGAGGAGACCACCTATCAATGGCTCGCCCGCTGTTTTGGATTTAAGATTAATTCCGAGCCGTTGTTTCTGCTGGCAAAAGCGTTGCCGTATAAAATCATTCGCAAGCATTCGAATAACTTGCTGCAAATAGAAGCATTGTTGTTTGGTCAGGCCGGAATGCTGGAAACTAAAACAAAGCATGAGTATATTACAGCCTTGTTTAAAGAATATCAATTCCTCAGTTCCAAGTATTCACTGGCCGGTTCAAAACTGAATCCGGCTCAATGGAAATTCTTGCGACTGCGCCCGGCAAACTTTCCAACCTTACGGATTGCTCAGTTAGCTAATTTGTTGCAAAGCCAAAGCGGCTTGTTTTCACAAATCATCGAGGGCACCCAAGAAGAATGGAAAAACTTGCTGGAGACCAATCCTTCGGATTATTGGCAAACCCATTACCATTTTGCAAAGCCATCCAAACGACAAGAACATGCTTTGGGCGAAGAGAGTAAATTAGTGTTGATGATTAACGCAGTGATTCCGATATTGGTCGCCTATGGCAAACAAACCGACAACGACATGTTAGTGGAGAAAGCGGCCAATTGGTTGCAGGCATTGCCCGCAGAAAAGAACAAGATCATTTCCTATTGGAACTCACTGGGGTTGCAAGCAGAATCAGCGTTTGATTCGCAGGCGTTGATTGAACAATACAATCATTATTGCAGTAATCGACAATGTCTCAACTGTGCGGTAGGCACTTCACTGATTAAACCATGATGTTGCTCCACACCCTTCTTATTCTTGGCTTCGTCTACCTTTTCTATAGGAAGTTGGGAAAAGAACAACCCATTTTGTTTTCGTTTGCCTTTATCAGCAAGGCGGCAGGCGCTATTTTCTTAGGTTATTATTATTTACACTACGCACCGGCTAATGATACGTGGAGTTTCTTTCGAATGGGCTGCGAGGTGGCAGACCTGGCGCGAAAAGATTTTAGTGCTTATGTCGATTTTGTTTTTACGAGTCAGTACAAAGCTACCGTTACACATTGGTTGTACTTTGAGGATCGCACGTCTGCATTGGTGAAACTCATCAGTTTCTTTTGTTGGATCGGTGGTAATAACTACTGGGTTTGTGCGCTCTATTTTTCGTTGATTTCATTTTTGGGAAGTTGGTTTCTGTATTTCCAAATCCGAAACTGGAAACAAGAATATGCGATTGGAGCAGCTGTAGCGCTTTTTTGTATTCCCTCCGTTATCTTTTGGGGATCTGGAATTGTGAAAGAGACGCTGGCGCTGGCGGGCATTCTTTACCTCACCGCGCTTTTTGTGCGATGGGCATCGGGTAAAAGACTGATGTGGTGGCACGGTTTGGTGATTATTCCGGCACTTTTCTTCACCTGGGTATTCAAATACTATTGGCTGGCAGTGTTTATGGCAGTGCTGATACCTTCAGTGATATTGATTTTAATAACACGAAGGAAAGTTTTATCAACGTGGCAATGGATCAGCGGTTGGTCAGTCATTTTTATCGTATTGGTGGCAATTGTTTCATTGGCGCATCCCAATTTTTACTTGAGTAGAATCCTATTAGTAGTGGTCGCCAACCACGACAAATATGTTGAGTTATCTTCGCCCGATAATGTGATTCACTACTCGAATCTCCAGCCAACCATAGGTAGCGTTTTGCAAAATAGTCCGCTGGCTTTTATCTCCGGATTGTTTCGTCCATTCGTGTGGGAGGCAAAAAATCCTTCCGCGTTGATAGCTTCCATCGAAACCCTGATGATTTTATTGCTCACCATTTCCTTTCTATTGTCACTGCGAAAGAAAATTAACATTCAGGTAATTTTTCCCTTGCTGGTGTACAGTGCAATCCTTTGCATATTCTTAGCATTGTCCACGCCCAACTTTGGAACACTTTCGCGCTACCGAATTGGCTTCTTGCCCTTCTTTATCTTCACTATCTTCCAAGGCAATCCTTTCATCGATAATTTCATAAAACGTATTCCTTTTTTAAAGAATAGGTGAGGGGTTTCATTAACTTTGCCGTATGGAGAATCCGGTAATTATTTTTGGTGCCAATGCACTCGGCCGCACGGCTAAAGAGATTTTTGAAAGCAATGAAGTAGTTGTATATGGTTTCTTAGACGATGACAAGAAACTTCACAAAACCGAATTGGATGAAGTAGTTGTGTTAGGCGATACGGATGACGATGGCTTTTTAAAACTGATCGGCAAAAAATGCGAAGCCTTCATTGCATTGGATGATATTAAACTGCGAAAGAATTTGGTGAACATGTTGAAAGAAGTGCGCCATGTGCAGCCGGTCAACGCCATTCACGCGAAGACAACGATTTCTGCTCGTGCTTCATTAGGTCATGGTAACTTTATCGATTATGGAAGTTATCTGGGAGCGGGTACTACTATCGGGAGTTATTGTCTCATCCACGCCAATGTTATTGTAGGTGCCGAGGCAAAATTGGGCGATCATGTGCAAGTGGGTGTGGGCAGCAACATCAATTCGAATGTGACCATTGAAGACGAAGTATTCATTGGATCGGGCGTAACCATTGTATCCGGTGTTACCATTGGTAAAGGTGCACGCGTGGGAGCCGGATCGGTTGTGATTGCTCCGGTGAAAGCCGGTGAAACTGTTTTTGGAAACCCCGCCCAAAAAATAAAATAGATGCCCAAAATATCTGAAACCGATCTGATCTTAAACAGCGATGGAAGTGTTTATCACTTAAATCTGTTGCCCAAACATATCTCGGACACGATTATAGCTGTAGGCGACCCGAGTCGTGTATACATGGTCAGTCAGTTTTTTGATGAAGTAGAATTTGAAATGAACAAGCGTGAGTTCATCACGCACGTGGGCAAATACAATGGCAAACGGATTACCGTTATCAGCACCGGCATCGGCACCGATAATGTTGAAATCTTCTTTACGGAACTAGATGCGCTGGCCAACATTGATTTAAAGACACGCGAAATAAAGCCCCGCAGGAAGAAGTTGAAAGTGGTACGCATCGGAACGTCAGGTTCCCTGCAAGATGATGTTCCGGTGGGCGCACACCTCGTTTCCGATTATGCGGTTGGGTTGGATAACCTCATGAACTTCTACGACCTGCCCATGAATGATTTTGAAACCGGGTTAGCGCACGATCTTCAAAAGAAGACAGGCATACCATTTATGCCGTATGTGGTGCAAGGATCAGAAGTATTACGCAACCAACTTGGAGCAGATATGATTGTCGGCAACACGGTTACGTGTCCGGGATTTTATGCGCCACAAGGAAGAGAATTACGCTTGCCCATTCGCTTTCCGAAATTACTCGAAGATTTGAACTACTACCACAAAGGCGACTTCTGGCTTACCAACTTTGAGATGGAAACAGCGGGATACTATGCCCTCGGGAGGATGCTGGGCCACGAGGTGTTGAGCGTCAACGCCATCATCGCCAACCGGATGAAGAATAAGTTCTCGAAGAATCCTACCAAAGTGGTAGAATCCCTGATTGAAAAAGTACTCGACCGAATCTAGCCTTAAAAGGTAGCGCTGTCCATCTTCACAATTTGCTTGCCGGCTTTAAACGGCTCATTGTTATAGAATCCGGATAGAATGCGGTGCGCAATTTGTTCGATCACCAATTCATCTTCGGTTTTGCCTTCCTTGCCCCACCAATACACACGCTGTGGATGTTTCTTCATGTCTTCCACATACGAGCGCGCATGCTGGTATTGATCTTCGGTAAAAGTGATGGTAAAGCAGGTTTTTACTTTTTGTGTTTCCATAATGCGTTTACAATTACAACAGTAGTGCCAAGAATTATGCCCCTAGTTTATTCAATTTCAGTGGTAAGTTCAAGACGCTTGCCCGAAGGTGGGCAACCCTGCCCGAAGTTGGGACGTGCCATTACCACACAATCATTACCTTTGCAGCATGAGAGAGTACGGAATATATACACTGAAGAATGGCATTCGGGTAGTTCACAATCAGGTTACTACAACCAAGATTGTGCACTGCGGCATTATGCTCGACATCGGCAGCCGCGATGAAGACGAAAGTAATCAGGGCATTGCCCATTTCTGGGAGCACATGGCTTTCAAAGGCACCAAAAAGCGTAAGTCGTTTCATATTTTAAACCGATTGGAATCTTTAGGTGGTGAACTCAACGCATTCACCGACAAGGAAAAGATTCTCTTCTACGCTTCCCTGCGCGATGAATACACCGAGCGTGCGGTAGAACTTCTGGCCGATATCACCTTCGAATCTATTTTCCCTAAGGCACAAATCGAAAAAGAGCGTCAGGTGATTTTGGAAGAGATGTCCATGTACTACGATGACCCCGAAGATTCTATACAAGATGAGTTTGATGCCACTATTTTCTCCGGTCATTCGCTGGGCATGAATACACTCGGCACCGAAAAAACCGTGAAGTCTTTCTCTCGCAATGATTTCTTACGATTTGTCAAACAACACCTCGATACCCGAAAGATTGTTTTCACTTGTGTGGGAAACATTTCATTTGATCGCGTAGTACAGTTGGCTGAAAAATACCTGGGGCATATTCCAAAGATGACCTCCGACAAACGAAGAAAGAAGTTTACCAACTACAAGCCGAAGGAAGTAGAACTGAGACGCGAAATCAAACAAGCGCGCTGCGCCATGGGCCGAACGGCCTACAAGCTTTCGGACGAAAAGCGAACGCCTTTTTACATGCTTACCAATATTTTGGGTGGCTCTGGCATGAACTCCCGCCTGAATTTAGTGCTCCGCGAAAAGCACGGCTATGTGTATTCCATCGGCTCGCAGTTTGTTCCCTTTACCGATAGCGGTTTGTTTGTGATTTCGTTCGGCACCGATCCTTCGCAGTTGAAGAAAAGCATTTCGCTCGTCAAAGTAGAACTATCCAAAATGCGCCACGAGCGATTAGGCGTCAAACAACTTTCTGCGAGCAAAGAACAATTGCTGGGGCACCTCGCCATGGCGCAGGAAAGCAACATTAGCTACATGATTATGATGGCACGCAATCTGCTCGACATGGGGCGTATATCGTCCTTCGAAGAAATTCAAGAAAGGATCAAAGAAACAACCGCCATTCAACTGCAAGAGCTAGCCAACGAGATGTTTGTAGAGCGTGACTTGAGTTGCCTGGTGATGTTACCGAAATAAAACATGGAGTTTATACCCGAATCCATTGACGACTACTGTCGTGATCACACATCAGAGGAAAGTGCGTTGTTGAAAAAAATCAATCGCGATACCCATGCCGAAGTGCTGATGCCACGCATGGTATCCGGACATTTGCAAGGCCGCTTTTTGTCATTGATCAGCAAAATGATGAAGCCACAACGCATTTTGGAAATTGGAACCTACACCGGATATTCGGCCATTTGTTTAGCCGAGGGTTTAAATCCGACAGGCAAACTGATTACGATTGATATCAACGAAGAATTAGAAACACGCGTCCGAGGATATTTCAAAGATGCCGGATTAGAAAATCAAATCGACTATCGCATTGGCGATGCGGCCGAAATCATTCCCACACTCAAAGAAACATTCGATCTTGTTTTTATCGATGCCGACAAGGAGAATTACCAACGCTACTACGATCTGGTCTTTGACAAAGTAGTAATCGGTGGATTCATCATGGCCGACAATGTGCTGTGGAGCGGTAAAGTGGTAGGAGAGAAGAAAGATAAAGACACCCGCGCCATCATGGCCTTCAACGACTTTGTGACGAGCGACCCACGCGTAGAAAACATGTTGTTGCCACTCCGCGATGGAATAATGTTGGCAAGAAAATTATAATGAGGCGTGGCCGCGCGAGAGCCCCGATAGCTATCGGGGGCCACCGGGCTTTTCGCTTCAATCCCTCGCCCGTTGACACACGCTTATTGCCAGCGCAACTTATCTTTTTATAGATTATACTTTTCTCTATCTTTGTACCCAATGAGATTTTTTGCAGTAGCACTCATTTTTTTCGGAACTGCTGCCTCACACGCCCAGTCTCCTGAAGTGCCCCATAAAATGCATTTCGCCAACATGATACTCACCATTCGTGATGATGCCAGGCGCGAAATTCAAAAAGATGTGGACGCCATGACTCGCCACGCCAAATACTTCAACGTAACGGCTGAGCGGGCACGCCTGTATTTTCCTCTCATCTCTAAAATCTTTGCCGAAGAAGAACTGCCGGATGATTTCAAATACTTGTGTTTGCAGGAGAGTTCCCTCGTAGCGGATGCCGTTTCTGTTTCTGATGCCGTAGGCTTTTGGCAGTTCAAAGATTTTACGGCATTGAGCGTGGGCATGCGTGTCGATCGCGAAGTAGATGAGCGGATGAACATCGCTTCCGCTTCCCGTGGAGCAGCTCGGTACCTGAAGAAGAACAACGAACAATTCGATAATTGGATATTGGCATTACAAGCCTATCAAATGGGAGCGGGTGGAGTAAAGCGCTCCGTAGGCGATGTGCACAACGGAAAGCGCCATTTTGAAGTCACCTCTGAAACCTATTGGTATATTAAAAAATTTCTGGCCCACAAAGTAGCCTTTGAAAAAGCCATCGGCAAAGAAGCCGCCATCAAAGCCAACTTTCTACAAGTCAATAAGCGCAAGTCGTTGGCTGAAATTGCCAAGGAGGTTGAAGTTGAAGAACAACTTCTCAAGCAATACAACAAGTGGGCACTGAAAGGAATAGTTCCGGACGATAAAGTGTATGTGGTAGTAGTACCAAATGGAAAAATCGAATCTTCCTTGCATGTAATCGCCATGGCTTCTACCAAGGCAGCTAAAGCAAAGCCATTGGCAAAGAAGTCGATACCAGCAAGTCCTTCTGTAGAAACTAAAACGATCAATGGGTTACAAGCAATCAAACCAAACCCCGGTGAGTCATGGGTATCCTTGTCAAACCGGGCAGATGTTTCATTGTCCAAATTTCTCAAATACAATGAAATGCAGATTGATCAGCCCGTGGAGACATCGCGGTATTATTTTTTACGAAAAAAGAAAGCTACAGCATCAGTGGCACTGCACAAAGTTGCGCTCGGAGACGATTGGTGGAGCATCAGTCAGCAATACGGTGTGCAAATGCGCAAACTGAAAAAGTGGAATAAAGAACTCAATGACCAGCCACTAAAAGTAGGTTCGGTTATTTGGTTAAGCGCGAATCGGTCACAATCCCTTCCCGAAAAACAGATTGTCTTTACCAGTCAAGAAGTGATTGCGCTGGCGAATGAAACGTTTAATTGGGACGTGAAGCCCGCAGAAAGTTCAACGGCAAGCCCAGCTACAGCGGTGGAAACAGTTCCGCTGCCCACCTCCCAAGCACCGTCTATACCTGAGGAAGTTCAGCCCAATGAAGCCGACTCTGCCGTGGTGCACACGGTAGCAAAAGGCGAAACATTTTATTCCATCGCCAAGATTTATCAGATATCGGTAGTCGATTTAATTGAGTGGAATAAACTGACGGCACAGAGTAAGCTCTATACCGGTCAACAGTTGAGCTTGTTTGTTCGTAAATCGGTAAAAACAGTACATGGCGAAAGTGCCTCCGTAGCAGGGAGTGAAGAAACCTACTATGTGGTGAAGGACAGTGACACACTTTATGCTATTGCCCGACAGTATGGGGTGACTATCAAAGATTTAATGACCTGGAACGACAAAAAAGAATTAACAGTTAAAGAGGGAGAAAAATTAAAAATCCGTAAGAAGTAACCAGCTTTTTTATATTTTAGTGCATCCAATTCTTACTTAAATGGGTTACGGTCGTTTCAGTTCCATACAGTGTCGATTTAATACCCTATTTTTGTACTATTGATTTAGTTTGTTGATACCGAAAAAACAGAAAATAGAATGTTGACTGAAACGTCCGCCAAAGTGCTTGATTTAGTGATGTTAGTGGATGATAACGACACCGATAATTTTATCAGCAAACGTATTATCGAAATTACCAAATTTGCAAAGCGCGTAGAGGTAAAAAGCTCCGGAAAAGGTGCCCTAGATTATTTGAAAGAATTTGAGAAAGATGCCGAAAATCTTCCCAGTATCATCTTCTTAGATATCAATATGCCAATTGTAGATGGGTTTGTTTTTCTTTACGAATTTGAAAAGTTTGGCGAATTGGTCCGCAATAAATGTAAAGTCATCATCCTCTCAAGTTCAGATAATAAACGCGACATCGATAAGATCGTCAATAACAATTTCGTCATTAAGTTTATAACCAAGCCGCTCACCGAGGTAGCCCTGGACGAGATTAAGCTCAGCAATCTGTAAGCATGTAATCCCCGAAGGATTACTATCTTGCGCTAGTTTTATAATCAACTAGCCATGAGAAAAATCCCCACATTCATCCCCACAACCCTCGTCCTACTTCTATTACTTTTTGCCTCTGCGCAAGCACAGGTAGTAAAAGTGGATACAATCACCCACTGGAAAAAGTCATTCAAAGCCGGTTTGAACCTGAATCAAGCTACATTTTCTTCCAATTGGAAGGCAGGTGGTGTCAACTCGATCGGCTTTACAGCCATACTCAATTACAAAGCCAACTATAAGAAAGATAAAATTTCCTGGGACAATGAAATAGATCTTTCCTACGGTATGGTCAACAACCAGGGACAAGGCTATCGCAAAACCCTCGACCGTATTTTTTTGGATACCAAATATGGAAGGGCGCTAAGCGATAAATGGGATCTGTCGATTTCAGCTAACTTACAATCGCAATTTGCCGGAGGGTATACCTACACGAAAGACGCCAACAACATTGAACAAGAAAAACTCATCTCCGATTTTTTAGCACCTGCTTATATTACAGCAGCATTGGGTTTTGAATACCACCCGGCAGAATATTTTAAATTACGTTTGTCTCCATTTTCACCACGCGTTACCATCGTGCGAAACATCGGCAACTACTTCGATCCGGTAACAAATCCTACTCCTTTTGGCGTAAACCCCAACGAGTCCACACGCTTTCAGTGGTTGGCATTTCAAATGCTGGCCGAATACAACAAAGACATAGCCGAAAACATCAACCTAAAGTGGCGTTACGTGCTATTTATGGATTACGAAAAGATTGATGTAAACAAAATTGACCACCGCTTAGACCTCAACCTCACAGCCAAAGTAAACAAATTTGTCAATGTAAGTTTGGGAGGAATCCTGATGTATTTCAACGCACAGGATAAAGATATTCAATTGAGTCAGGCACTTTCACTGGGTGTGATGTACACCTTCCAGAACTACGAAGAAAAGAAGTAAGCTGATTACATTTTCATGGATGCTGTTACGATTCGCGAAGCTACGAAAGCAGATTTACCCGCTATTTTGCAGGTGGCGGTAGCATCTTATGAAGATACATTTGCAGCATTTAACACGCGTGAGAACATGGATGTTTTTTATGCAGAGAATTACACGCTTCCCCGATTTACATCGGAATTCGATGAGCCTCATTCCGTTTTGTTTGTCGCCTGTCGAGCGAATCAAGTAGTGGGTTTTGTACGGCTGCGCATCAGCCACGAAGCAGATGAACATCTGGATGGCACAGCCATCGAACTGCAGCGCCTCTATATTCACCCCGATCATCAGGGCGTGCGTGCAGGTGCTCTGTTAATGCAGCGTTCACTGGATTATGCCGTTGCCCATCGGTTTGACTGGATCTGGCTAGGTGTGTGGGAACGAAATTTTAGAGCTCAGGCCTTCTATGCAAAGCATGGGTTTACACGCTTCAGCGAACATGTCTTTCAAATGGGAGACGATCCACAAATTGACTGGTTATTAAAACGAAAATTATCTAACTAGCTTAGCTATTATCCTTATGTCAAAAGACTCATTTATCAGCGCGATCCATGCATCCTACAATTTTTCTGGAGATCGTATTTTTCTGGGAGCCGGTGTTGTAGAAGGTCAGATTGTTGCAGAAGCTCCGGTGCATCTTTCGTTGAAAATGATGAACCGACACGGGCTGGTAACCGGTGCTACGGGCTCTGGAAAAACACGCACGCTGCAATTGATGGCAGAACAACTTTCAGCTGCCGGTGTACCCGTATTCATGCCCGACATGAAGGGCGATGTTTCCGGCCTAGCCAAAGAAGGAACCACGAACGATAAAATCAATGAACGCGTCAAGGCACTGAATATATCCGGCTATGCGCCTGCCGGTTTTCCGGTAGAGTTGTATTCCCTTAGCGGGAAGGTAGGAGCACAGATGCGCGCCACGGTGAGCGAATTTGGTCCGGTGTTGCTGAGCAAAGTATTAGAGCTTAACGAAGTGCAGTCGGGCGTGCTGATGATCATCTTCAAGTATGCCGATGATAAAAAACTCCCCATCGTTGATTTAAACGATTTGAAGAAAGTGTTAAACTTCCTGTCGGAAGGAGAGGGCGCCAAAGAAATCAAAGAAGCGTATGGTAAAATATCTCCCGCAACAGCCAGCACGATGTTGCGCAAAATTGTTGCGTTAGAGCAGCAAGGCGTCAACCAGTTGTTTGGCGAGAAGTCGTTTGACATTGAAGACCTGATGGAGAAAGTAGACGGACGTGGAGTGATCAGCTTACTCAATGTTTCTGATGTGCAAAGTCAGCCTGCTATTTTCTCTACGTTTATGCTTTCGCTGTTGGCAGAATTGTATCAACGACTACCCGAAGCAGGAGACCTGGATAAACCCAAGCTCATTTTCTTTTTGGATGAAGCCCACTTGCTCTTTAAAGATGCACCCAAAGCATTTATGGATCAGATCGAGCAAGTCATCCGATTGATCCGTTCAAAAGGTGTAGGGATATTCTTTTGCACGCAGTTGGTGCAAGATGTGCCGCCATCGGTTTTATCGCAATTGGGAAATCGGGTGAGCCACGTAATCCGTGCATTTACGCCCAACGATGTGAAGGCATTGAAGGATACCGTCAAGACTTTCCCTAAGTCTACCTTCTATGATTTAGAACAACAGTTTACGCAATTGGGGATAGGCCAGGCGTTTATCACGGTATTAAATGAAAAAGGGATTCCTACCGAAACTGTATTGACGCATTTGGCACCACCGGCTTCTTTGATGGGTCCATTGACCGAGGCGGAATACAAAGCGCACTTGAGTCAATCGGAGATGTACAAGAAATACCAGGAGACCATCGATCCACAAAGCGCCTTTGAGATGCTGAACGAGCGCATCCAGTCTGCCGAGCAAAAAGAAGAAGCAGAGAAAGAGGAAAAAGCGGCAGCCGCACCGGCACCTAAATCATCACGAGCAGAAAAGAGCACCTTTGAAGAAGTGATTAATTCCCCCATCACCAAACAGATTGGCAAAGAATTGGTGCGCGGTGTGTTTGGCATGCTCTTCGGTACCACGTCACGGAGAACTACTTCGAGAAGGAAGTGGTAAAAGAGGTGACAAAATAGAAAACACTAACCCGACTGATCTATCAGGCGGACGATCGCTTATAGGCACTGGTTCATTATAAAATCCACTGGTTCAGTTACACATTGACATCGGTTGATTGCAGGTATGGATCGGCAGAGAACATATTTCAACCGGCCGATCGCATATAGGCACCAGTTGCATTGTAAAATCCTCTGGTACGGTTACACATTGGCATCGGTTGATTGCAGGTATGGATCGGCAGAGAACATATTTCAATCGGCCTATCGCATATAGGCACCAGTTGCATTATAAAATCCACCGGTTCGGTTACACATTGGCATCGGTTGATTGCAGGTGTGGATCGGCAGAGAACATATTTCAATCGGCCGATCGCATATAGGCACCAGTTGCATTATAAAATCCACCGGTTCGGTTACACATTGACATCGGTTGATTGCAGGTGCGGATCGGCTGAGAACATGTTTCGGGTGATCTGGCTCTTTAGCGGTGCGAGATTTTTCTTGGCAGGTGGGTTTAATCAAAACTAGGCGTTGCAAGATTTCGGTCTTTAGGCGACAATGATAGAAAACCTTATCTTTGGATAATCAAACATTGAAGACATGGATATCAACTTGGAGCGATCCCTCATTATTCAGGAGATTCAGCAAATCGATGATATTTCTCTTTTAAGAGCGGTGAAGCATCTCATTCACTATGGGTTAAAGAATGAGGGACGGATTAGTATTGAACAATACAACCGGGAGTTGGAGGAAGCAGAATCAGAAATTGAAAGAGGAGAGTTCACATCACATGATGACTTAAAGAAGCAAATGAAGGCCTTTTAATCTACTGTTAAATATTTTTAACTCATATTGAGGCTGTAAAGTGAACTGTGTCAAAGAGAGAGAAACACTAACTTTGACATATCATGAAAGAACAATTCAATTTAGAAGAGATCAAGAAGAAAGCCCTTGAGCAGTTTCGCTCGGGCAAATCGTTGTA
>JAJTHV010000304.1 GCA_021300095.1 Flammeovirgaceae bacterium
CACCGAATGCGATACGACCGGAAGTTCTTATGTAAATCGATGATGTAGTCAAATTGTTCCAACTTCAGTTCCCCCATCAAGTGGGACAAATCACCAGCGAACGTATGAACTTTATCTATATACGGATTGCTTTCCACAATGGAGGCAAACTGTTTCTTTATCAAAAAGTGAACTACTGAGCCTTTCAATTGTTTCTTCAACACACGCACCACCGGTGTGGTGAGTACAATATCGCCAATAGAAGAAAACCGAATCACTAAAATCTTCATATAAGATACCGGGTAGTGTGTGTTGTGAAATTCATCAAAATGCTATGAACACCCTAATGGCAAATGTAAACTGTATTTTGATGGATGGAAAATACCAAATCAATTTGCTACTTTAGAAATCTAATTGAAAAACCAATGAACTACTGGCTTGTAAAATCAGAACCCGATGTGTATTCGTGGGAGGATTTAGTGAAAGATAAGAAAACCACTTGGGATGGTGTACGCAACTTTCAGGCGCGCAACAATCTGAAAGCCATGAAGAAAGGCGATCTGGCGTTCTTTTACTATTCAAATGAAGGGAAAGCCATTGTGGCGATGGTGGAGATAAGCAAAGAAGCATTCCCCGACCCCAAAGACGCAAACTGGGTAGCAGTGGAAATCAAGCCCAAAACTTTACTGAAAAACCCGGTTTCGTTGGCTACCATCAAAGCCGATAAAAAATTGGCAACTATGGCTCTGGTGACAAATTCGCGCCTATCGGTGCAGCCTGTAAAACCCGAAGAGTTTGACTATATTCTGGCATTATCTGAAAAATAAATGAGCGGGATCGTGCGTAATGAAAAAAAACGATGGCTGCTGAGCGTGGTGATAATGACCGTTTCACTCAGTGGCTTCGCGCAGGTATCGCAACCGAATCGCTTCGAGAAAGAACAAAAAAGGCGGTTTGGCGACTTCCATGTAGTGTGTCTCGAAGAACAGGGGCTTGCATTGCTACGCGATAAAGAAAAATATGAACAGGGCGATCGAATCTGGGAGTTTACTCAAGTAGATACTTTGCTGGCCGAAGTATGGACCAAAGAACTGTCAGTAGAGCCGAAGTTTCGATTGGTAGGATACGACTATCGTGATAAAAACTTGTATTATTTATTTCGTGCCGGTGAAACCGATATGGGCGATTTAAAAATTGTGAAACTAGATCCACAACACCGGCAAGTACTTGAATTTAACTACAAGCCGGAACTAGCCATCCAACTTTCGCATTTTAATATTGTCGGCAATCAGATCCTTCTTGCAGGTTACGTATCACGGCAACCCACGGTCCTCTTGTTTAATATGGAAACCAATCAGGCCAAGATTGTTGCGGGCCTGCTGGCTGACAACACCGAAATTCTTGATGTGCGCGCCAATATCAACAATACGTTTAATGTGATGATGACCGAGCGGCAATCCAAAGCAAAAAAAAGATTGATTTTAAAAACCTATGATGAAACCGGTGCGTTGCTACTAGATGATATGATTGAAGTAGATCCGGAAAAAACATTGCTCGCAGGCATCACCAGCACGTTGGTGCGCGATGAATTGATGCTCGTGGGTACATGGAGCGAGGGCATCGCCAAACAGGCATCGGGTATTTTTACCGTTTTGGTAGATCCGTACAGCGAACAAAAAATCAACTATTATGACTTTGGCCAACTGACGCACTTCTTCGATTACATGACACCCAAGCGTGCAGCCAAGGCAAAAGAAAAATCCGATTCGCGCAGAAAGTTGGGGAAGATTCCCGATTTCAGAACCAACGTAATGCCTGTGCGGTTGGTGGAAACAAAAGATGGTTTTGTATTTTATACCGAAGCCTACTACTCTTCTTCCATCTCCAATAATCCCAACTGGAATGCGGCCAATCCCTATTATAATTATCCATATAGCATGTATGGATTTGGTAGCCCATATCGCTATGGATATCCGTACGGAACCGGATACCCCTATGGAAGTTATCCGTATGGAAGTGGAAACACCTCGTCTGAAATAAAAATGCAAATGGCCAGCATCTTGGTGCTGAGCAGCAGCGGTGAACTAAAGACCGATCATGGGTTCAAGTTAGAGGATGCAAAAATTCCATCGGCAGAACAGATCGCGGATTTTGTTTTCACACCTTCCCGTGTTACGATTTTATTTAGCAAAGAAAATCAAATTCACTTTCAGGTATCACAAGCCGATGGTGTGCAACTGATCAATGAAAAAAAAGAAATTCAGTTAACCCAAGCATCTGAAAACATTCGGCCCGATAGTGAAGATGTGGCGACCGTTCGCCAATGGTACAAAAACATACTCTTCGTGTATGGCTACCAAACCATCAAAAATTCGGAGAAGGGAAATCGCGATGTGTTCTACATTAACAAACTGAAGATTGATTAGATTTTTACTCATCCTGTTTCTGTTGACACCCTGTTTTGCCTACTCACAAGTAGAACAAATGGGACGGTGGGAAGCTGGCATCGATGCTGATGACCCGGGCAACTATAAAGTATCATCGGTCGACAGTTTAGGATTATTGATTTATCATAAACTCAATAACCTTCGAGGCGACCAATTAGAGTTAATCATGCTCGATACAACTCTGCAGGAAAAGTGGAGAGGTTTTATCACACTAGAAAAGGGATTGATTGTCACCAAAACAACCGCCTACAAAAATTTCTACTACATCTTGCTTCAGCGACCGGGCTTTGCCGGTTTTGTGATGATCTCCCTAAACTTGAACACCGGTCTTTATACCACGCATCTCATAAAAAATGCCATTCCATTTACACCCAGCGAATTTCAGGGAACCATCGGTGCTGTTTTAATTGGCGGATACTTTAACTATCGCCCGCTGGTTTTGCACTACTCCTTTCAAACCAACAAAGCCAAAGTACTTCCCGGATTTTTCAATGAACCAGGAGAACTCACACAAATGAA
Organism: Flammeovirgaceae bacterium; assembly: GCA_021300095.1. Taxonomy (GTDB): domain Bacteria; phylum Bacteroidota; class Bacteroidia; order Cytophagales; family Cyclobacteriaceae; genus ELB16-189. The sequence continues at coordinate 2,946 of JAJTHV010000304.1, forward strand.
AATAACACCGGATGGATCGATTGACGTGATTGTATCATCTAAAAACTATGAAAAAAGAAAGAGCCTGTGGATTCGCAATTACAATGCCGAAGGCGATCTGATCAAAAGCACGGTGCTAGAATCACGTGACAAGAAAAACCTGATTTTTGGGCGATCCATTAAAATGCCGAATAACGAGCAAGTGGTGGCCGGTGTGTATGGCAAAAATAGCGAATACTCGCGTGGCATTTTTGTGGCTGCCATCAACCCGGTTGGCGAATACACCATTCGCTATTATAACTTTGCCGACCTCCAAAATTTCTTTCGGTACCTGAAGGCCAAACAAGAAAAGCGCATAAAAAAAAGAATTGAGCGCAGACGAGTGAAAGGCAAAAGCACGCGTTTCAGCTACCGCCTGCTCGTGCAGGAACTAATTCCATATCAGGATCAATTTGTGCTGTTGGGCGAAGCATTTTATCCCAACTATGTCTATCGGCAGTCGGGGTTTAACAACAATGGATTTGGAAGAGGTGGCTTTGCCAACTACGCTCCTTATCGAAATGATGCCATCTTTGATGGATACCAATATACCCATGCAATTGTTATTGGCTTTGATTCGAATGGCAAGGTAAAGTGGGACAATAGTTTTGAGATCAACGATGTAAAGTCATTTCAACTGGAGCAGTTTGTAAAAATCGCTCCCGGCAAAGACAACATTGGGTTGCTTTACTTATTCGAAAACCTGATCCGCACCAAAGTGATCCGCAACAATGAAGTGCTGGAAGGAAAAACTGCCGATGAACTAAAAATATTCAGCGATGAAGGTATCGTGACGCGCGAGGATGCCAAAACCAGTCACTTGGACTATTGGTACGGCAACACCCTTTTTGCCTCAGGGGTGCAAACCGTTCGCAAATCAAAGGACGGCAGTTTGCCCTTCAAAAAAGTCTTCTTCATTAATAAAATACGCTACAAGTAATATTCCCTTTGCAGGAGCGGGCGAATTAAGCTTCCAAAATGGAGTTTTTTAAAGGTTAAATTTTGCTGCTGTAAAATTGAGTTCAAGGTTTTTGCTTACCTTCGCACCTGCGTATGCAGAAAAAAATCGTCCTAGATTCGCAGCTCCTCGACATCACGCTCAATCGGCTTTGCCAACAACTTATTGAAGCTCATCACGATTTTTCAGAAACCGTCATTCTTGGATTGCAGCCCCGTGGCATTTTTTTGGCAGAATTGATTCACACCAAACTTAAAACGCTGGTAAAAAAACCAATTCCACTTGGCTATCTGGATGCTACCTTTCACCGCGATGACTTCCGCAGACGCGATGTGCCGGCCAAGGCTAGCGAAACGCGCATTCCTTTCGCCATCGAAAATAAGAACGTAGTATTGATAGACGATGTGCTCTTTACCGGGCGCACAGTGCGCGCAGCTCTCGATGCCATGATTGCCTTCGGGCGTCCGGCCAAAGTCGAGTTGCTCGTTTTAGTAGATCGCACCTCCACCCGTGATCTGCCCATCTCTGCCGACTATGTAGGTAAATATGTAGACACCCTCGAGTCGCAAAAAATATTAGTAGAATTAGTAGCCCAAGGGCACAAACAAAATAAAATCTGGTTGATCAATAAGGATTAATAACTATGTCAAAGCTAAGTCAACGGCACCTGCTCGGAATTAAGAACCTTACCCGCCAAGACATAGAACTTATTTTTGAAACAGCCGATAATTTCAAGGAGGTCATCAACCGCCCGATTAAGAAAGTTCCTTCCTTACGGGATGTAACCATAGCCAACATCTTTTTTGAAAACTCTACACGCACCCGTCTTTCGTTTGAATTAGCCGAAAAGCGCCTTTCGGCCGATGTGATTAATTTCTCTACCTCCAACAGTTCGGTGAAGAAAGGCGAAACCCTTCTCGACACAGTCAATAATATTTTGGCGATGAAGGTGGACATGGTGGTGATGCGCCACGCCAGTGTAGGAGCTCCACACTTTTTGGCTAAGCACATCAAAGCCAATATTGTCAATGCGGGTGATGGTACGCACGAACATCCAACCCAGGCATTGCTGGATGCGTTTTCCATCCGCGAAAAGTTAGGCGGTGTGGAAGGGAAGAAAATCGCCATCATCGGAGACATCCTCCACTCACGCGTAGCCTTGTCCAATATCTTCGCGCTAAAAAAACTCGGTGCCGAAGTGATGGTGTGCGGTCCTCCAACACTCATTCCAAAATTCATTTCTTCGCTGGGCGTGAAAGTAGAGTGGGAAGTGCAAAAAGCCTTGGAGTGGTGCGATGTAGCCAATGTGTTGCGCATTCAACTTGAGCGGCAGCAAATCAAGTATTTTCCTTCGCTCCGCGAATATTCGCTGTACTACGGCATCACGAAAAAAACACTGGACGATCTGAAAAAAGAAATCGTGTTGATGCACCCCGGTCCCATCAACCGCGGAGTAGAATTGACCAGCGATGCAGCTGACTCACATCATTCTATCATCTTAGATCAGGTAGAAAACGGAGTAGCCGTGCGAATGGCGGTGCTGTATCTGTTGGCGGGAGCGAACTAACATTTCCTATGAAGGTTACTCTCTTGATTCTTGCTTCGCTAATCTTCCTTAGCCCCATTCAACAGGAGTTTGTATGCTTGCCATGTGGTTATGCCTGTGATGAAAAAATACATTCCGGCCCAGGCACTTGCCGCGAATGCAACATGAGGCTAGTTCCCAAATCAAACGTCAAGTTTAAAAATTTATCTGCGAAGGAGTTTTGTGAACGCATCGCAGCCAACCCAAAAGCTTTGGTAATTGATGTCCGATCCAAAGCGGAGTTTAACGGCACCTCCAGTGAAGTGGAAAGTTTCGGGCACTTCAAAGATGCCATTAACATCAATGTAAATGAATTCGAAAACAAAATACCAAGTCTTGCTAAGTATAAGGAAAGAGAAATATTGGTTTATTGCAGCCATAGCCATCGCAGCCCAAGGGTTGGCTATCTACTTGGCGTGAACGGATTCTCCAACGTAAAAAATCTATCGGAAGGAGTTTCCGTGTTCAGCGAAGTAAAAGATACAGACTGCTTGTCAGACAAATTCGTTTTTCACACAAATTAGTTCGAGCAGACCAGCTATTTCTGCCAGCCTTCTATCTCCTGCAGCGTGGGATTTTGCACCAATTCTAATTTCAGTTTCTTACGCATGCCCGGAATGTCGTTGAAAAGTTTGGTTGGCTTGATCTCTTTCAACTGCGCTTGCGAATGAACTCCTAGTTTTATTAGAATTGGAATCAAATCGGCACGCACACCGGCTGTCTCTAATTCCTTCTGCGGATCGAGTTCTATATTTTTCTCCGGCTTCATTTGGGGGAAGAAAATCACATCCTGAATAGAAGGTGAATTCGTCATCACCATCGACAAACGATCAATACCAATTCCCAATCCAGCTGTCGGCGGCATACCATATTCCAATGCACGCAAAAAGTCTTCATCCAGCGTCATGGCTTCCTCGTCACCACGCTTACCCAATTCCAGTTGCTCTTCAAATCGCTTACGCTGATCAATCGGATCGTTCAACTCAGAGAATGAGTTACAAATTTCTTTGCGGTTACAGATCGCTTCAAAACGTTCTACCAATCCCGGCTTGCTGCGGTGCTTCTTCGCTAATGGCGACATCTCCAACGGATAGTCGGTGATGAATGTGGGTTGAACCAATTGGTGCTCGCACTTCTCGCCAAAAATCTGATCGATTAATTTTCCTTTGCCCATGGTAGCATCGGCAGGTACATGCAATTGCTTACATGTTTCGCGTAGCGCTGCCTCATCCATTTCTGAAATATCAATTCCTGTAAAATGTTGAATGGCTTCGTACATCGTGAAACGTTTCCACGGGCGTTTGAAGTTGATCAGGTTCTCGCCAACTTTCACTTCAGTAGTTCCATGCAAATCGAGCGCTACTTTCTCAATCATCTCCTCCACCAAGTCCATCATCCAATAGTAATCTTTGTAGGCTACATATAATTCCACTTGCGTGAATTCCGGATTGTGAAACCTTGACATGCCCTCATTGCGGAAGTCTTTGGAGAATTCATACACACCATTAAATCCACCCACAATCAAGCGCTTCAAATATAATTCATTGGCAATGCGCAAGTACAGCGTCATGTCCAATGTGTTGTGATGCGTCTTAAAAGGCTTTGCAGCAGCACCGCCATACAATGGTTGAAGTATCGGGGTTTCCACTTCCAAATATCCTTTTCCCGTCAGGTAACTGCGCATAGAGTTCACCAGTTGTGTGCGTTTCACAAAGGCATCGCGCACATGCGGATTCACCGTGAGGTCTACATAGCGCATGCGGTAGCGTTGCTCCGGATCGGTAAAGGCATCGTGCAAAACAGAATTGCCCTGTTCATCTTTAGTTTCTTTCACAATCGGCAGCGGGCGCAGTGATTTCGAAAGAACTTTGAAACTGGTTACATGAATGGATACCTCTCCGGTTTGCGTGGTGAACACAAATCCAGTTACACCGATAATATCACCGATGTCCAGTAACTTCTTAAATACAATATTGTAAAGCGTTTTATCCTCAGAAGGGCAAATATCATCTCTGCGGAAATAAACCTGAATGCGGCCTGTTTCATCTTGCAGTTCAGCAAATGAGGCGTTGCCCATCACCCTGCGTGTCATGATACGGCCGGCAATAGATACATCTTTAAACTCCTGCTGCGGATAGTTGGTATGAATTTGTTGTGAGGTCACGTTCACATCAAATAATTCAGCCGGATAGGGGTTGATTCCGAGTTTATTCAACTCGTCCATACTTTGTCTGCGGATGATCTCTTGTTCGCTTAGTTGCATAGTTTCTTTATCTCTAAATAATTATCCTTTTCTTCTTTTCAATTCTTTCCGAATCAGCGTCAACTCCCGACTGCTTTGGCCAGCAACGGATGTATTTTCCGAAGCTCTGCGCAACAGGTAAGGCATCACCGATTCTACCGGCCCATAAGGCACATACTTGGTCACATTGTATCCGGCTTTCGCCAGATTGAAAGAAATGTTATCACTCATTCCTAACAGCTGCGCAAACCATATCCGGTTGTCGTTGTTCTGCATGCCATGTTTGTTCATCAATACCGTGAGGTATTGGTTGCTATACTCGTTGTGCGATCCACATACTAACGAGATGCGCTGTTTGTTGTCAATACAAAATGCAAGTCCTTTGTTGAAGGCATCATCGGTTGCTTGCTTGTTGGGATGAATCGGATTCGGATATCCTAATTTAGCAGCACGTTCCGCTTCTTTTTCCATATACGCACCCCGCACCATTTTTACACCTAAAAAATAATTGTGCATGGCGGCATCATGAAAAGCATTACGCAAGTTGCCCAACATATCAGCCCTATACATCTGATACGTATTAAATACAATAGCCTTTTGCGAATTGTATTTGCGCATCATTTCATACGCCAGGGCATCAATCGGATTTTGAATCCAACTGTCTTCGGCATCAATCAGCACCGGAATGCCCGCCTCATACGCCTTTCGGCAGATTTGATCTACCCTTTTTCGCACCCGCTCAAATGCCGCTTGATCGTCAGAGGTAAGCGTTTGTGCGGCATGTACTTTCTCTAACAGATCAAAGGCAGCTAAACCCGTTACCTTGAAGACGCTAAATGGCACGGCTGCATTCTTTTTCGCCTCATCAATCGTAGATAGAATTTCGCGGGTGGTTTTATCAAAGCCGGCTTCATCTTTCTCGCCTTCTACTGAATAATCCAGTATAGTGCCGACTTTAAACTTGGCCAGTTTCTCAATCGTAATTTCGCTTTCCTCAATGGTTTCGCCTCCACAAAAATGTTCAAACACCGTAGCACGGATAATTCCCTTTACGGGAAGGTGCAGCGCCAAACTCATTTTAGCCAAAGAGGTAGCTATGGCTGAAGTCGTAGGGTTATTGACAAGGGAGAAGATAAGGTTTGCTTTCTTCAACTCCCGGTCACTTTTGTAGGAAAAAGCAACCGAAGTATCGTCAAATTGAATTGAAGGAACTGTTTCCATAGGCAAATTGGGCACAAATATAACAGGGTGGCAGATTTTATTGTTTGAAATGAAGCGAAATCGCCCGACCAGAAATACCCCAACTACATGCGAGGCAAGATGCTCCTATCAACGGTAGCATTAAAAAGCAAAGATTACCATGCGAAAGGGCATAATTCAGCTAATTTTAGGTTTCAATATTTCGAAATGCACGGTCGTGTTATAATAGAATCCAATGCCAGTCAACTTCTGAATAGCTTTCTGAAAGAGGTAACGTTTACACAATTAGCAATTTTGGCGGACGAGAACACCCGCAAGCATTGCTATCCACTCATTCAATCGGCTTTGCCACCACATCAAGTGATTGAAGTGGCCGCTGGCGAAGAATTTAAAAATCTGACTACCTGCACTCACATCTGGCAACAGCTTACGGATTTACACTTCGACCGCCATGCGATGCTGATTGTCATTGGTGGTGGTGTTTTAGGTGACATGGGTGGGTTCTGTGCAGCCACCTATAAGCGAGGCATCAATTTTATTCTGATGCCCACCACGCTACTCGCTCAAGTAGATGCCAGCGTAGGCGGCAAACTGGGAATTGATTTCAATAACTTCAAAAACCATATCGGAGTATTTCAAGAACCCGTGGCTACCTTGATTAGTCCTCAGTTTTTAGCAACACTTCCTGATCGTGAGCTACGCTCGGGCTTTGCTGAAATCATAAAACATTGCTTGATAGCCGATAAAAGTATGTGGGAAGAGATTATTCTAAATGATCTGAACCATCAAAATTGGCAGAAATTAATTGCTCATTCGGTAAAAGTGAAGAAAGCGGTCACGGAGGCAGATCCCAGAGAAAAGGGATTACGCAAAACCCTCAACTTCGGGCATACATTAGGACATGCGCTGGAAACATTCTTTTTAAACTCACCGAATCGGCTTTTCCATGGTGAAGCAATCGCCATTGGCATGATGATGGAATCTTTCATTGCCCATCAAAAAGAGCTACTGAGCAAAAAAGAGTTGGATAGCATCTGCCACTATATTCTCTCTATTTTCGGAAAAGTAGATGCCTCGAATGATCAAAGTCAGATCATCGCACTTACGTTGCAAGACAAGAAAAATAAGGGAGCTAAAGTTTTGATGGCGCTTCCGCAAGGGATTGGGAAAGCCATTTGGGATGTGGACGTAACCGAAAAAGAAATGGTGGAAGCCTTGAATTTTTACCAAAGGATCTAGCCTTCAGTAATCTTTCACCAAATCTTATACGTAATGCACGTCCGAGTCGTCCTGCTTCTTGTTGTCTTTGCCACCGAAGGTATTTTTCAAATCTTCGGCTGCTTTAGTGACAAACTCCTTCGTTTTTTTCTTACGGTCTCCCGTCAATAACCAAGCTGCCAGCAGGGCACCGCCTGCTACGCCTAATCCAATTGCTATTTTTTTTGAGGTGTTCATATAAATACTTAACTGATTTTTAAAATAAATTGTTTCAACCCGTGTAACTATTTTCTCCGAAGTGCAGAATGATCTTACCTTTAAGCACTGTTTGGTGTAAAATTAAAATTCACCAAAACAGAAAATCAAAAAACGCTTAAAAATAGTTTTATCACCAACTAGCTAACCATCGTGAGTTCGTACCTGCACTTGCACCGAAAAAATTCCGTCATCGGCACCATTCAGCAATTATCCTCTTCTAAAAGTATAAGTAACCGGGCATTGCTTCTTAAAGCATTGAGCGGATCGAAATCCATCGTGCAAAACGTATCTATCGCCCGCGATACGCAACTGATGCTTCGATTGGTTGACAGTCCGGAAAAAACAATCGATGTATTGGATGCTGGCACGACCATGCGTTTCCTCACCGCTTATTTTGCCCTTACGGGAAAAAACAAAATCATGACGGGCACCGATCGGATGAAAGAGCGACCTATTGGCTTATTGGTAGATGCTTTGCGCAAGTTGGGGGCTTCAATCGAATACCTAGGCGTGGAAGGATTTCCTCCCGTGGAAGTTAAGGGGTTCTCGCAGCAACGTACTTCAGAAATTGAAATTCCGGGAAACGTGAGTAGCCAGTACATTTCTGCGTTGATGATGGTGGCGCCTATTTTACCGAAGGGACTCGTCATTAAATTAAAAGGAGAAGTGGGCAGCGTGCCATACATTCGGATGACGGCCTCGCTGATGGAAGATTTCGGTGCGCATCCTGAACTCAATTTTGAGAAAGGATTTATCAAAGTAGAAAATCAATCGTATCAATCTGCCACTGTTACTGTTGAAGCGGATTGGTCTTCGGCCAGCTATTGGTTTGGGTTTGCCTCTCTGGCTGAACAGGCGGATATTATTCTTCCGAACGTGTCAGAAAAATCGCTGCAGGGAGATCGGGTGATTGTTGAAGTAATGGATCAGGTGGGTGTTCATGCTCAATTTCAAAATGGTCACGCACGCCTTACTAAAAAACAAGCCACTAATCATTTGATCTGGGACTTTAAAGATTGCCCCGATTTAGCACAGACGGTTTTGCCTGCCTGTGCGGCCAAAGGCATCACCGGTGAGTTTACCGGTCTAGAGAGCCTGCGCATCAAAGAAACCGATCGCATTGCAGCGTTACAGACTGAATTAAAAAAAATTGGTGCCGAATTAACCGAGCCCACAACCGGAAAATGGAAATTAACTCCCGGCAAAATTCCGAACCAAACCATTTCTATCTCTACCTATCATGATCACCGCATGGCTATGGGCTTTGCACCTTGGGCTGCGTTGACAGATTTAAACATTGAAGCACCGGAAGTGGTGAATAAATCCTACCCAACCTTTTGGGATGACCTGAAATCAGTGGGCTTTGAAATCAAACGAGAAGGGAATTGAAATAAGCGGGGGCCAACAACATCCGGTTTCCGTACCACGAAAACATTTCGCCATCAACTAACATTACTTTCGCATTAGGCAGAAGTAATTTTAGCTCTGCTATGTGCTTCTCAGCAAACGGAAAAGGCTCGCTGGAGAGAAACACCACCTCGGGATTCATCGCTTGAATCTGTGCATCCGTTAATGCTGGGTAGCGCTCCTGAATAGTTGTGTTCAGCCATCCGGCTTTGGTGAGTAGGGCGTCTATAAAGGTATTTTTTCCGGCTGCCATCCAGGGCGATTTCCAAATCAAATACAGCGCGCTTTGGCCTGAGCGCTGCTGAAGGGTGGCAAACACATTTCTTATTTCATTCATCAAAATGACTGCAGCATGCTGGCGGTTCGTGAGTTCCCCTATTGCCTGCATCATACTAAGAGCATCATCAAACGAATTGATATCACTCATCCACACTGGATATTTTTCTGCTAATCGGGCAATGGCCTCCCGCTCGTTTTCTTCCTTATTTCCAATGATCAAGTCAGGCTGCAGTTGATCGATGAGGTCAAATCGCACAGTTTTGGTACCTCCCACTTTTGTGATTCGTTGCACCTCTCCGACTGGATGGGTGCAGAACTTTGTTATCCCGACAAGGGAATTACCCAACCCCATATAAAACAAAAGTTCCGTCTGAGACGGAACTAATGATATGATTCGTTTGGGAGGAAAGGTGAATTCAACTGTTCTTCCGAGTTGATCAACAAAAGATTGGTTTGCCACCGTTTAGATGACAATAGCCATGCTACTGAGTTGGCTCGCTACTTTGAGGGTAGAAGAAGATACTGAAGCTTGGTTTAACTCAAATTTGAGTTTACCATCAACAACTTTGAAATTAATGCAGCTTCCCTTTTTGCCCAAGTTAAAGCTATCTGTAATCGTTAAAATTGGCTTTCCAGTAACCGCATTTTTAACGGTTTCAAATTGACCGCTTTTGTTTTTACCAATATAAACCACTGCGCAAGCAGAAGCTTCTTCCGCTCCGGATAGCTTTCGGATGGAGTATTTTTTAGCTCCTTTCGGCTTTCCGTCATAGTAGCTTTTTAGTGTGTTGAATACATCATCTTCGCCAATGATCCCTACCACAAATTCACCCGGCTCACTATCATTCGGCCATTGAATGTACTTAATGAAGTTATAAATCATCTGTGCATGAATTTCATGCATTGGCTTTTCTGTTTGTGCGAAGCCAGCGATTCTGCTAACGAGCAGAAGAACAAGAACGGGGAGTATTCTTTTCATAGTATCCTAGATTACGAAACACAAAGGTAATTTAAACTAAATCTTAACAAAGACCTTCTTAAATTAAGATGGCCATAGAAGTTAGGGCGCTGGAAACCTTCAAATTAGCGGTTTCAATTGCCTTTTGATTCAATTCAATACGAAGCTTTTCGTCTACCGTTTTAAAGTTGATACAGCTGCCTTTAGCGCCTAATCCGTGGCGGTCTGTTACAATCAAAGTTCCTTTGCCTTTTACTTTGGAATTGATGGCTTCAAACTCTCCACTTTTGCTTTTGTCGATATAAACTACCGAACAATCTGTTACCTCGGCTGCATTGGCAAATTTCTTAATCACATAGGTTTTATGTCCTTTGGTTTTTCCGGTATACCAGGTTGATAGGGTCTTATAAACTTCTTCATTACCTACAACGCCAATTACAAACTCACCAGGCTGGTCTTGATCAGGCCATTGAACATATTTAGTAAAATTGAAAACCATCATGGTGTGGATTTCATGCAAAGGGCGATCTTGAGCAAAGGCGAAGTGGCTTACTAATACGAAAGATACAAGGGCAAAAAATCGGGTTTTCATAATCATTATTTTGGTATAGCTGTTATTTTTTCTGATACAAAAGTAAACCCCTCCAGTTTCCCGAAAGGGTCTCTCTTTTTTGAATACTATCGGATGTAATATTTTCTTATTCCATTTACCCCGATCGGCCTAAATGGTCAAAACAATCGATAGACGGCAATTTGGGAACGAACTATTTGATGTACCGATAGTCGTGGCCAGGCTTTAATTGCAGTAAAACTTCATAAATCAGGTTAATGACATTCTCCACATCTTCCTTATGTACGGTTTC
>JAJTHV010000461.1 GCA_021300095.1 Flammeovirgaceae bacterium
CACTTCCGGGTACTTCGGTGGTAACGTGGCTTGAAAATCATGATACCGGAAAAGAACATGACAAGTGGGTAACTAAAGATTGGAAACTAGGATATGCATATATTTTAACACACGAAGGAAAACCGTGCGTTTTTTATAACCACTACTTTGGTGATGTGATGGTTGACGCGCACAACTCCAGCTTGACGGTTACGCCCGCGTCAACGCTTGGCACAGACATTCGTAAACTAATTTTTGTTCGTAAAACATATTTAGATGGCACCTTGACTGTATTAAGTCAAGTGGGAAATCCGTATCCATCGGGGGATGCCTACAATGTGTATGCTGCGCGTAGAGCTGGCAATGGCACGAAGAGCGGAGCCATTGTGGTGATCAATAATAATGAAACACAAACGAAAGGGCTGTGGGTAGATGCTGCCCCTTCGGGTTGGGCATCGTGGGCCAATACCGTGCTGGTGAATGCGTTTGATCCCACACAAACTACGCAAGTGTATTCCGATGGTCGCGTATATGTGTCTGCGCCTGCAAGAGGGTATGCCGTGTATGTGAAACAAAGTGAGTATGTAGCATTTTCTGATCCGGGTGCGAGAGTTGGTGCCGTAAGTTCTGATGAGGCCAAAGAAATAGATGCCATCAAAGAAGGCGAGCCGGAGGTAAATGTGTGGTCGAATCCGGTGAAAGACAAACTACATATTCAAATTACTTCTCCCCGTACCGAAACAGCTCTCATCGAATTTTATTCGCTAACGGGACAGAAGATGTTCGATCATGCCATCCAAACTAATCAAGAGGTGGAACTAGACGTAACCGGACAATCGAAAGGCATGTATATTTTACAAATGCAGATCGGCTCGTATCGAAAAACACAAAAGATAGTTAAAGAGTAAATTAGAGTATTTAATTCAAACGCCAGTTGCAGCGATGTGACTGGCGTTTTTATTTCAGGTGAGCTCGTTCAGATGATGGTGTACTCTTATATTCACCTTCTTTTCAACGTTCGACTAAGCGACTGTTCGTATGATCAACTGAACTCACTTTCGGTTGATCTTCCAGATTAAAAAAGCATTGGCCAGCGTCAATAAAGTAAACCATCGCTCAAGAGTAGTGACCGCAAAAATATTTCCAACGGTATTTAACGCAAAGAGTCCGAAGAAAATCCACAGCAGCACAATGACTACCTTTATTCCGAACACCGTAGGTACGATACCTACACGCTGCAACACGAGGTAAATAAAAAACAAATTGATCAGAATGGATACCGTCTCAAACACATACATCTCGCTGTCGGTCTTCAGCTTACCACCCCAGGTAATGGTATAAGGAATCACCTTTACCATAATCAGCAAGTGAAAAACCATCACCAACAAGCTGATGGCTACGAGTATCTGACCATATTTTCGTTTGTTGGAATTCATAGAAGATCAAAAGTACAAATGATTGGGCAATTGTCATTGGTCATTGGTCAATGGTCATTAGTCATTAGTCAATGGTAAATAGTCAATGGTAAATGGTGCGGTGGGGTGATGGATTTACGATCGAAGTAGAAATTTTTAGGATGGACTTTTGCGGAATCTTCGGTTTCGTCTCGATCGCAATAAACGTGCTTACCATCAAAAGTATAATTGAAATTAAAATAGCGATGGTAGTGAGGCCAATTCCCTGCGCGTATCTTTTGTTTCCTTTGTTGGTAATAATATTATTTTTGACGTACGAAGTTTTGTTAGCTTCAATCTCATACAGCAATATTTCTTTATACGGCTTCGTGAGTAGCTCCTTGTACTTTGTTACCGACAATGCCTGATCGAGCGGTTTGCCTCGAAAGATGCTTAGCATCAAAAGAATGGAACCAATAAATAATGCGATGGGAAGGATGGAAATAAATTGAAGGGTTTGGTTGGCGCTGCCTAAACTATTCAAGAAAAAGGGAATAAATAAAACCGTAAATCCGATGATGGTACCCGCGTAGGAATGCTGTTGTCGATACGAATCGACCTGCTTCTCGATAATCTCTCTCGAATTGTTGGCGAGAAACTCAAAATTTCTAAGGTCTTCTTCGACAACTACTATTTTCTTTTCCATAAAAAAATAGCCAGTTAAAATTCACAGTAGCGTCCTTCACTCACACTCTCTTTGTCAACCATTCATCCAAAGGTTTTAAGGCTAAGTTGACCAACAGAATAAAAAATGTTGCAATAAATGTCTCCTTAAAATACCCAGTCGCTGCCAGACAACCGACTGCCGAACAACACCATACTGTAACGGCTGTGGTTAATCCGTGCACACTTACTCCTTCTTTAAAAATAATTCCGGCACATAAAAATCCGATACCTGTTACTACCTGGCCGATGATGCGTGTTACATCGCCACTCCCATTTTCGGTAACATGAATCGATAGCAAAACAAATATAGCCGCGCCTACGGATACCAACGTATTGGTTCGCAATCCGGCTGACTTATGATGCCATTGTCTTTCAAAGCCAATTAACAGTCCTGCTGCCAAGGCAGTTAATAAGCGCAACGTAAATTCTGTTTTGGTCATAGGTTAACCTGTTTCTTATAGCATGAACAGATACTGTCTATGGCCAGATAACCTTCACGATGATTTCATTCCGTCTGTCCAACAACTGATACGGGGGATTGTAGCCCAGCATTCGAAAGTGACCGTAGTATCCGATCTGTGCCTGTAGTAAGGAACGCACGAGTAGATCGGTTTGCTTTTGGATTGTTTCGGGTGAAGCAAATCCACCAAACTGAATAGCCGCGACATATTCTTCCGGATGGACAGCAATCGTTACTTCGCTGTTATCGGGTACTGGTAAACTGTTTTTAATATAATGAGAGGGCATCACAAAGCTCATGGTA
>JAJTHV010000390.1 GCA_021300095.1 Flammeovirgaceae bacterium
ATTTTTTATTGCAAGAACTGGAAGATGTCGAATTTGCGCATCCGGTGTTTAAAGAAATTTATAATGCTTTTAAAATGGGTTTGTCGAAAGGGCAGATAATCGACAATCAGTTTTTTTTGAGAAATGGCAGTGAGGAGGTAAAGCGAATGGTAACCGAATTGATTACACCTCGCTATGCTACCAGCCAGCATTGGAGCGAGAAGTTTCATATTTATTTTTCAAAAGAACAAGATGTTTTAAACGATTTGGCATTAACCAATGTACTGCGACTAAAATTTAGGGTGGTACAAAAAATGATGGAGGAGAACCTGGCGGTTGTGAAGCAAGCTGAGGTCGGTGGCAACTGGGATGAATTAGACAAGGCGTTAGACATGCAAACCGGTTTGAAGAAGGCAGAATCAGAGTTGGCAGGATTGTTGGGCATTGTAATCGCGAAGTGATGGGAAGTTAATTTCGATTTGACTCAGGTTTGGCTGGACAAGTCTTTAGGTAATTTCCCCAGCCTTTAGGTAGTTGCCCCAGCCTTCAGGCTAGTTGCCCCAGCCTTCAGGCTGGGGAGAATGAAGAACATATAACAAACAAGGGCTTCAGCCCTTTTTACTATGCCATATATTAAAATTTTAATCCACTCAGTGTGGGCTACCAAAGATCGGAAGCCTTTGATGAATAAATCTGCGAAAGACGCTATTTGCAGTCATATCAAAGAGTATGCGAAATCTAAAAATATCTTTGTTTTGAATGTGAATGGATGGAGCGATCATTTGCATTGTATTCTTTCACTTTCTTCGGACCAAAATGTCTCAACAGTCATGAACTTGATTAAAGGAGAATCTTCTTATTGGGCCAATAGAAACCTTACTTTTGCTGAGAAATTTGGTTGGCAAGATGATTACTTTGCTGTTTCCGTTAGTCAATCTGGTCTTGATGCGCTAAATCAGTATATAAACAATCAGGAAGAACATCATAAGCGAAAAACATTTCAACAAGAGTATGATGAGTTTATGAAAAAATATGAAATCGATGAGTGACTGAAAAGGGCTGAAGCCCTTCGATCGGGTTAAATTAAAGTTACCCCCGACCTGAAGGTCGGGGCAATTACTGAAGATCGGGACAATTACTGAAGGTCTGGGGCTACTATTCAAATTCCTGAACCAGTTTTGGAGTACAATTGTTAGATAGAAAAGAAAGTTAATGAGATAAAATGGACAAACTAAAAATAGATACAATCGAGGAGGCCATCGAAGAAATCAAAAATGGCAAAGTGATTATTGTAGTTGATGATGAAGACCGTGAGAATGAAGGTGATTTCATCTGTGCGGCTGAAACCATCACTCCAGAGATTGTCAACTTTATGGCAACGCATGGTCGCGGGCTGATTTGTGCGCCCATCATTGAAGACCGCTGCGAAGAGTTGGGCCTTGAATTAATGGTTGGAAAAAATACGGCTGCCTTCGAAACTCCGTTTACAGTATCGGTGGATTTAATTGGTCACGGCTGCACTACGGGCATTTCGGCACACGATCGTTTTAAAACGATCAAAGCGTTGGTCGATCCAGAAACTAAACCAGAGGAGTTGGGTAAACCCGGACATATATTTCCACTCAAAGCAAAACGCGAAGGTGTCTTGCGTAGATCGGGCCATACCGAAGCTGCTATCGACTTTGCACGATTGGCCGGATTCCGACCAGCCGGTGTTTTGGTAGAAATTTGCAATGAAGATGGAAGCATGGCAAGGCTACCTGATTTGGTCAAAGTAGCGGAGCGCTTTCAGTTGAAGTTGGTAACCATTAAAGATCTGATTGCATACCGAATGAATAAAGAGAAGCAGGTGGTACGTCAAGTCGATGTGCAGTTGCCTACATCTCAGGGAGATTTTCAGTTAGTGGCATACGAGCAGGTCAATACCAAGGAAGTACACATGGCGTTGGTAAAAGGAACGTGGGAAAAAGATGAGCCTGTGATGGTACGTGTGCATTCTTCGTGTGTAACAGGTGATATTTTTGGTTCCTGCCGCTGCGACTGTGGGCCGCAATTGCACAGCGCGATGAAAATGGTAGAACAAGAAGGAAAAGGAGTTGTGCTATATATGAAGCAAGAGGGTAGGGGCATTGGGTTACTCAATAAGTTAAAAGCTTATAAACTTCAAGAGCAAGGTTTGGATACAGTGGAGGCTAACTTGCAATTGGGTTTTGATATGGACAATCGGGATTATGGAATTGGCGCTCAGATTTTGCATGATCTGGGAATTTCTAAAATTCGATTAATTACCAATAATCCTAAAAAGCGAGTTGGGTTGATGGGCTACGGATTGGAGATTGTGGAAAATATTCCAATCGAGATTACACCGAATCAACACAACGAAAAATATTTAATGACAAAGCGAGATAAACTCGGACACATGATTTTAAAGAAGTGATGCGGAAGATTTTTTTGATAAGTGCATTTATTATCTCTTCACAGGTAGTCCTTGGGCAGCAATTTGCTTTCGAATTATGGCATGAAGGTAAATTGGTATTGGAAACCTCGGACACGCTGCGCGGATTGGTGAAGTATGACCAGCAAAGTGATATCATTCAAATTAAGATCAAAGGGCAACTGCAAAGTTACACTGCCCGTAAAGTTTTGTTTGTTGAAATTTTCGATGCGGGCGCCAAACGGTATCGTCAATTTTATTCGTTGCCTTTCTCGGCCAATAACACCTATAAAACACCCATTTTTTTTGAGTTGATTTGTGAGGGAAAGATTACGGTTCTTTGTCGTGAGAAGTTGGAATACCGCACCGTCAGTTCGCCCTATTACTATTATGGAACAACGACTCGTCTTGTGTTGGTAAACACTTATTTCTTATTGAAGCCCGATGGAACGATTTCTGAGTTTGAGGGCCGCAAGGCAGACTGGCTGCGCCTGATGGATGATCGTGAAAGGGAAGTAAAAGGTTTTGTGAAAGACAATAAACTAGACTTTGACCAAAAATACGAATTAGCACGTATCATTGAATATTATAACACCCTTGTAAAATAAACAAAACATGGCAAGACCACTTATCTTAGTATCGAATGACGATGGCATCACCTCGCGCGGAATCTTCAATTTAGTTAGCGTGATGAAAGAATTAGGTGATGTGTTGGTGGTAGCCCCGGATGGGCCACAATCTGGAATGGGTCATGCCATTACTGTGGGCGACACACTTCGTTTGAATGAGTCATTTATTTTTGAAGGGGTTCGTGCATATGAGTGCAGCGGCACACCTGCTGACTGTATTAAAATGGCGCGCCATTTTGTTCTGAAGAATGATCGCCAGCCCGATGTAGTGGTGAGTGGAAGCAATCACGGAAGCAATACATCGATCAGTGTACTTTATTCAGGAACCATGTCAGCTGCTATTGAGGGCGCAATAGAGGGTGTACCCGCCATCGGTTTCTCCCTTTGTGATTATAGCCATAAAGCAGACTTCTCGCACACAGGTGAAGTAGTTAAGAAAATTGTGCAGCAGGTTTTAGATAACGGCTTGCCCAAAGGTGTTGCATTAAATGTAAACATTCCGGCAAAGCGCAATGAACCTCTAAAAGGGATTCGTGTTTGTCGCCCGGCCCATGCCAAATGGGTAGAAGAGTTTGCTCAGCGATTTGATCCATACGGAA
>JAJTHV010000242.1 GCA_021300095.1 Flammeovirgaceae bacterium
AAAATAACTTTAATGGCTGCCGGATTGGTTCCAAAATTTATGCCTTGAATGGTAACGGTTTCCTGGGCTCTGGCTGATTTTTTATCAACCACATTTACATATGGGGCTTGTCCGAACAATTCCGTAAGGCAAAACATCCCCAATAGAAAAGAAAACCTCGTTACCTGCATAGGATTTAGATGGTACTTAATCATCATTCTTGAACTGTCAGTAACCAAACATCTTTAAATATCTTATTCTTCTGCAACTCATCGCGTTCCTGACGTGCTACCGGAATTTCTGTTTCTTCGGCTACAAAAACATACCACAGGTTTCGTGCGGATAAGTGCCCAAAATCAGCCTCGTAGCCCAAAGCCTTCAACTTCGCAACATAATGTTCCGCATTGGCCCTGCTTTGGAATGCACCGGCAATTACATAGGTGGCCAACTCTAATTCTTCATGATGATTTCCTTTTTTCACGAAATCATGACGTTGGTTAACGGGATTTTCGTGTTTATCATCGTGTTTACCATCTGTATGATCGTCTAGATGTTGATCTAACTGTTTTCGTTCCTCCGCATGCACTTCTGCCGAAACGGGTGGAGTAGTTGCAGGCGTTTTTGTCGTTGGCGTTGTATTCGTTGATGCAGGCTGATTGGCCGGAGGCGTTGTTACGGCCGGCTTCTCTACCACAGGTTTAGTTGGGTTTGTCTTAGGTGGTGTAGCTACGGTTTTTGGGGGCTCCTTCTTGAATCGAGCTTGATGATTGGCCGAAGTATCGATCTTTTGAGTTGGTTTTTTGGCAGCTACACGCACCGGGTTGGTTCTGATTTTGCTCAGAGGTGGAGCAGGTTTTTGATCTCTAAACTTCTTTTCTTTTCCGAATTGCATTGAAAGCATGATTTCGTGAGTTTTCAACGGCAGGTCGCCCCCAACCCCTGTTTCGTAGAAATATCCAAAGGAAAGATCCTTGGTGTGCAATCCAATGCCCGGAATAATGCCTGCATATTGCCTATAAGTTCCTGATAGCCAAATGTTCGCATTAAAATTATACTTTGCGGTAGCCTCGAATAATCCGCCAATAGAAGAATATCTGTAAATGGCGAAAGCTTCCAACGGCACGTTCGTTTTCTTCTTTTTCTTTACAAAAAGCTTCTCTTGACCTTTTTTGATGACTTTAGGATTGGGATCCCAACGGCTAAAGGAGGCTGTAACAATCACATTATCGAAATAGGAAAACGTGAAATTGGCATCCAAGCTGTTATTACTGATGAGCTTGGGAAGTACGAGCCCCAAATTGAGGCCATTGGTATTTTTATAGTACATGCCAAAAGAGGCGCTGGGAGTAAATGAACTTGCCACATTTGCCAAAGCCGGGTCGGTAGATGCGATGTCTTTGGTATTCAAAGAATTTGACAAAAAGCCACCGGAAAGGCCAAAATACAATCGTGAGGTCTTATCAAGAGGAACGCCATACGCATAGGCCAGCGATACTTCAGAAGAGCTTAAAAAACCACGATTGAAGGAACTTGCTCGGAAGCCGATACCCGCCCTGCGCTCATTAAGTAAAGTAGAAACCGAAAGATTAAGAATTGTTGGCGAGCCGGGAATTTCTATCCATTGCTTACGATAGGCGGCATTTGCCTGAACACGTTCGGTAGCAGCCGCCGCAGGATTGTAAGAAAACGGATTTAAAAAATAACCATTGTAAATCGGGTAATTTTGCCCTTTTAACCCAAACGATGAGAGTAAAAAAATAAAAAATAGCCCGTTAATAAGCTTCACTGTAGTTTTAGGTTTGGGTACATTTTCAATCTCGCAACTTAATAATTCTTGAATTAAAATGCGCATGATATTCGATAAAGGGCTCAGAGCTGATTTAAAATAAATCCAAATTTATTCGGTTACCTTTCCGGGTGAGTCCTTTTTAAAATCCACTAACGTACTTTTTTGTACTTCCACTTTTTTCGGTTAACATTGTCAGTTGATGGCGAAAATGAAATGAAGCATTTATCCACTTCTCTCCTACTCACGATTTTCATTTCTTTGAATTGTACTGCGCAATTGCTTGTTGGTCCTGTTGTAAGTGGCAGTGTTTCGAAAGTATTTTTCTTTGACGATCAATTTCGGTATCAATCTTCTCCAACACTTGGTTTTGATTTGGGACTGATGGCTTCCATGCGGGTTCATAAAAACTTTGTTTTGAACGGCCAACTTTTATATTCGCAACGAGGTCGGCATGTGACAGGAGTTAACGATCCGCGATCAGATAACAAGTTTGATCTTTACTCTTCGATGCAATACATTGAACTTCCCTTGTTTTATGTATTAGAATTTAAAAAAAATACCGGCACTTACACGGGACAAGGAGGCCAAACTAAGACCTATAATTGGTTTATCGGGGGTGGGCCGGTAATAAGCTATTGGCTAAGCAACAGTGGAACTATTAAAAGCAGTTACTTGCTTGAAAGTAACATCGAATCTTTGGAATACACTACTGTGTTCGGGAAAGTGAAAGAAACATCCGATCCGGTTGCCGATGCTCAGATTGAAGGAATCACAGACCCAAACCGATTTCAATTTGGCTTAAATCTTACAGGTGGCTTCGCCTTTCAGCCCGTAGGGGCCAACAAAATCGTAACTTCTGTTCACGTATACTTTGCGCAAACATTTTTAAGTGATAAGGGGGATGGATTTTTTCCCATCAGTTTTGTAGATGTTGACTTATTGAAAGTAAAAAATCATACGATCCGTTTTTCAGTTGCGTATTTGTTTGACACCAAAATTGAAACGCGCAACAAGGGTAAGAGCACCCAAAAGACAGTTACCCGAAAAAGAAAGCGGTAAATCATTCTTTGCGGTTGAAGGTAGGACATGGTATGAACCGTTCCTTCTTCTTAGTTTTCTCCTTCAAGTTAATCGGTAATCGATATTTCAATGCCACTTCGTGGGTTCCGCCTGAAATTGGGCCAAGTGCAGAAACGGTAAAATCGTAACTGTATGTAATCTCAATGTGTTCCATTTGAAAGCCCAGAATCAGAACTGCAGCATCTTGACTTACATTTCCTTGTACATTTTTAGTGAGTGGTATTCCTCTGTACCATACGCCTAGTATTATAGGGCTGTAAAGCAAATAGGCTCCTACATCCAATTGCTCGAAAGTACCTTGTTGTTTATAAACAAAAGAAGGTGAAAGAATCGGAATGCTGGCTCGCTTAAATGCGCCTCGATACAATGGAATCCGGACGCCACCATGGAGTGTATATTTCACCGGCACAAACGCTATATCGTTAGTTAAAGACCGATTGGGTTCGTTGATGTGGCTGACAGCAAATCCAAGCCAGAAATTTTTATTGTATGCCAATGCTCCGGCTTTAAAATCAAAATAATTTGCCATACCCAAATTGGAAGCCGATGGATCATCACTCGGCACATTTCCATTGGCATCAAACTGCAATTGATCGCCAAACAATAATTTATTGAAATCTAAACTTCGCATGGCATATCCAAAATTTAAGCCAGACGAGATCACCCACTTATTCGAAATACTCCACTTGTACGAATAAATAAAATTAAATTGCGATGATCGCATCCCCGCTGTACCCGCCTGATCGACTGTGGCCAAAAAACCTACGCCACTGTTATAGTTATGAAGATTATAGTCATAGGAAAATGCATACGTTACATATCCCCGTGCAATGTTCGGCCATTGATTTCGGTAGTTCATCATCAGTCGATGATCAGCTGTTGTTCCGGCAAAAGCTGGATTCAAATACAATGGCGCTGAATAATATTGAGAAAACTCCGGATCTTGTGACTGCACTTTCAATGAACTTAGTGAAAGTACAAGCCCAATGATTATTAATTGAAGACAGTTGGAATAGTTGGTGTTACGTGCGGGCTTCATCTTGGTTAACGAATCAAATTAATATCACCTACACGCACTACATTTTCTCCATTCTCAAATCGGGCTGTTAACTTATACATGTACACATCTTGCTGACATAACTTACCATTGTAATAACCATCCCAGCCACGGGTTGCGTCAGTGCTTTCAAAAAGCAATTCGCCCCAGCGATTAAAGATTAACAATTCAAATTCTGTTACACCCCGCATCAATGGAAGAAACACATCATTCTTTCCATCGCCCGCTCCTCCAGAACCACCTCCCCCACTTCCGCCAAAACCACTGGGTGAAAAAGCGTTTGGCACTAGTACCTGTCCACCTTTTTTTACCTGAACTACGTTCACCAACTTGGCAGAGTCGATACAATCGAATTGATTAGTCGCTTCCAGTTTAATAGTATAAACACCTTCACTGGTATACTGATGTTCCGGCTCCTCGGATGAAGAAAAAGTGCCATCGCCAAAATCCCAAACAAATCGGCTCGCATCAAAGCTGAGATTACTCGTATACAATGTTCCACCCGGTATATAGATTAGGCGTGGCTTTATATCAAAGCCTGCAGTAGGTCTAGGATAAACTTGAATGGCATTGGGTTTAGTGGCTGTAATCTTTTGCCCTGTAACATTGGATGCGGATAGTGAAACGGTATAAGTATCTGCTCTGGCGTATACATGTACCGGGTTGGCTTCGTTCGATGTAGATCCATCTCCAAAATCCCACTCATAGGTTCTACTGTCAGCAAATCGGGTAAGGTTAGTAAATGTTACCTGAAGTGGCACACAACCTGCTGGCGGGTCAAATGAAAAGTCCACTTGTGGTGGAATCGCATTAATGGTGACGCTTTGCTTAAAACTTTCTTCACAAAATTGACTCTTCACAGTTAATGAAATCTGATAAGTTCCATAGGTAGCATACGTGTAGCTCGTGATGGCTGGATCTGTAGATGTTGTTTGATCTCCAAAATCCCAGTGATACGTCCACGATCCAACATTCGTTGTATTCGCAATGGTAACCGTTGACGCGGGCAATGTCTGATTGAAGGGCGTCACCGTAAATGAGGTATTGATATTGTCTTTCTGTGGCACTTGAAACGATCGTGACGCAAGTACACTTTGACAATTCGCAAAATTTTCCGTGTCCAAAAAAAATGAGACCGAACTATTACCAGTTAACAATCGATTAAAAGTGAACTCAACTATCTCTTGCGAAGTACGTGTATTTAAAACAGTGATGTTGTTTTCATCAATCACCCAATGATACGATGAAAGTCCTTTTTGCACAGCAGTTGCTCGCACCTTCATGATGTTGCAATCCAATTGCAATGTATCCAGCAAAAACTGTGAATCCGGCACAGGGCTAATTCGAATGGTTCTGGTAGAATCGCCCTGACAACCTGCAGGCAAAAGTGTTGTAAGCGTTACGTTAAAATCCTTATAAGAATCCGTAGCATTCACAAACAAAAAGTTAAAATCAGGTGAAACACCTGTACTTACTTGAGTTAACACACCGGTGGCATCACGCACGGTCCATGTGAAGTCAATTGGATTCAGCGATTGCGTCTGTGTATCTACTCTGAATGTTACAGATTGCGGGGAGCAATTGGTATTGAAAGGAGAATAATTCAATTCACTAAAGCCTGATGCCGTTCCCGGGAAAGCGATGATCACTTGGGCGGATGAGGTTTGTTCACAGCCATTGACGGTAAGCACCCGCAGTCGGATATCGTATAATTTGTTGGTGATGGTCAGGTTTGGAAAAACGTAACTGAACGAGGACGAGAAATTACTATCGGTAGGTCGTTGAATGGCCACCGACTGAAATCCTGCCCCGCTCCGATCATCCACTTCCCAAACATACTGATCAATCACATCAGGTTGAGCCAATACCGAGGTATTCGTAAAGTTAACAACCAAAGGTCCGCATCCAGAAGTAATATTGGGTGTGAAGCTCGCGTTGGGCAAGGGGTCTACCTGAACAGGTAAAACGAAAATTGCCGCACATGCATTTTGATTGGTAGTTACACGCAGCGCCACTTGAAAGGTGCCGGCTGACGGAAATTCACGATTGAAATTAGTTTGATTTGTAAAGGCTGCGTCCGGGTTAAAAACTCCTGCGTAGTTAAAGTCCCATTCGCGTAACAGAATCGATTCGCCCCGAATGGACGTGAGCGTAGAACCTTCTACGAAAGAGGTTGCATTGCCCTCACAAACACGTGTCGCTGCAAACAACGGAACCGGCTTGATATAAATGCGAACCTCTGATTCATCCACCGATTCGCAGGAAGTAACATTGTCGCGCACACGCAAGCGCACCCGATATACTCCAGGAATTGAAAAAGCCTGATCGATGTTAGGGATAGCCACGGCAGAAAAACCGACTGCTGGTTCTTGTCGAATTAAGTTATTAGCAGGGTCATACACTTCCCACCTCCACTGTGTCGTGGGCGTTACTACACCTACCGATGCGTCATTAAAGCGTGCTGAAAAAGTAGTTTGCGTACCGGATGCTTCCTGACAAAAGTAAGGCGTGATGATATTGTTCGCTAAATCAGTAACCTGAATATTGGCGACCAGCGAAGGAGAAATAGTGATGATCCGATCAAAGGTATTGACACAATTTCCAGCTGCATTGGCATCTCGGACTGATACACGAATTAACTTCTGACCGGAAAGTAGGTAGGCAAATGTTGGGTTAGAAGAAGTAGACGTTGCTAAGGGAGTGCCTGTACCGGCAGCGTTGTCAAAAAATTCCCAGGTATATTGAAAGGAAGCTCCCGCTATTCCGGGAGTTTGATCTTCAAAAAATATATTATCGCCAATGCAAAAGATGGATTGTATTGCACCTGAAGCGCTGCCCAATTTGGTTACAAAATTTGGTTGAGGTGAGGGAACAATTACAATTCTGCCCGTGATGACTTGGGCGTTGTTATCACCATTGATCAAATCGCCATTGACCGGATTAAATGCATTCCCATCCAACACATTGTTATCATACGCATTGCATTGATTCCAATTCTTTAGTGTGACCACAAATTCTTTTCCTACATCTGCAGGCAGTGTTGCCGGAATGGTAATCGGCAAACTTATCTGGCCGGGTGCCAAAACAGGGTGAATTGGGTTTCGAATTGGTGCAGGATCCAAATAAGGAAATCCCCCGGGTGCAACACTGTTTACTTGCACGCCATTGACCTGATTAATCAATGAGCCTGTTCCATACAACCATTGTATCCATCGGGCTTCACTATTCTCTCGGGTTAGTCGATGGAAACAATTCCACTGGCTATCATCCGTAAATCGAAGCGTAGAAGCAAATCCCTGACACACCCGAAACTCTTGAGGATTTATTGAAATGACATCGTTCGTCCAAACGATTACTTGGGTATTGATGGGCACCACACTGCCGCGAGGATTACACGCATTTGATGCATCGATCACCATGTCATACCCGCAATTAACAGAGGCATTCGGATAATTATGCGAAATCGTTACACCGGTTGCATTGACTTGAGTGATCTGTTGCTCCGGAGAGCCATCGCCCCAATCGATGTAATAAACAGTTCCCGGAACTGATGACAGATAAAATGTTTCGAGATTGACAGTAAAAGGCGCACAGCCCCTACTGCTGGTTAAAAACTTAAAGCCAGGCTCCAGTATACCACCACACTGCGCATAAAGCGAAGCAATGCTTGAAAGGCTTAAAAGAAGTAGAGATAAATAATGGCGTAGGTTCATTTCTTTAGTCAACAACGACTAAAGCAAGCTGTAGACTGAGATGGATAAGTACGCCCAATAAAAGGAAACCAGCCGATTTTTGGACTACTACGGATTAGTCGACCAACCTATTCTAATAGCGACAAGAGTGCAAAATGGCAGTTGAAATTAGTTCCAGAAACCATCTTTGCTATTAAAACTCGGACAAGGAATCAATCGGTTCCTCTTCTTCACCCCACGATGTAATGGTTTAGCTGCAAACTCATACACCAATGAAACCTCGTGAGCTCCACCGGTAGCAGTAGATAATCCGGATAAGCTAAAGTCATAACTATATCCCACAGTCAGATTCTTTAAATACAAACCCATAGTGAAAACCAGCGCATCTTGTTGAATGGAATTGGTAATCGTTGTTTCCCAAGGCTTACCTCTATACCATACGCCCAATGAAACCGGGTCAACATGGTAATTCACACCAATATCAAATTGAGAAATCAGACCTTGCACACGGTAAACAAATGAAGGCGTGAGGTACGATGGTTTTGCTACTGTGCGAATACCCCCATTTAAAGTGATTCGTCCACCCCCATGAAAAACCATTTTCATGGGAAGGCGCGTCTCTGTACTTAAAATAGAAAGATTGGGTGTATTGATGTGCGAGAAGGCTGCACCAAAAAACAAATTCTTGTTGTAGAGAACAAAACCTGCGCCAAAATCAAAGTATTGCGTGTTTCCTAAGCGTTGCAATTGTGGATCCAATGAAACACCATTAAACTCCAAGCCATCTCCCATTTGAAGTTTCGTTCGATCAAGTCCATTGATTCCATATCCAAAACTTAAACCGGGAGAAAACACTAGCTTATCTGTAATCCGCACTTTATAACTATAGTTCAGTCCGACTGTAGTTGTTCTCCAACCGGCAGATCCCATTTTATCGGTTGTCGCTATAATGCCAAATCCACTTCTCAATTCGTCCACCCATATATCATAGCTGGCTGCATAGGTGGCAAAGGTCTGCGGTAAGTTAGGCCATTGCAACCGGTGCACTAGCGTGAACCGTTGCTGATTCGTGATACCGGTAAATCCGGGATTTAAGTACAGTGGAGATTGATAATACTGAGAGAACTGCGGGTCTTGCGCCTGCGATACTCCTGCGCAAATCATGAGTAAACCTACCACCCATGACTTCATCTTTTTGTATAGAATGCTTTTCATTGCTTAATAAATCATGGTTATATCACCGACTTGTGTGGTTCGCTGCGAATCGGAGAATCGCACCGTCAGTTTGTAAACATAAACACCCGCTGGCATCAACTTACCATCTTTGTTGTAGCCATCCCATCCGAATGATGAACTGTTGCTCTCAAATATGAGATTACCCCATCGATCAAAGATCTGAAGGTTATACGCATCAGCATCCGCTGGCACACCCTTCACAATCGGCAAGAACACATCATTGAATGTACCACTGCCACCGTTGCCTCCGCTCGGCCCGTTGGTATTTGGTGTAAATGCATTCGGGATTTTTGATTGACCACCTTGCTTGGCAATTACTGGCCGCACCAATGTATCTCTACACACTACACCACCACCATGATCATTCTCAGCAATGAGAGTCACATCGTATTTTCCTTCTATCGCGTAGGTATACTTCGGTTCTTCGTCTGTTACAAAATCAGGCGTATCTCCAAAGTTCCAGCGGTAACCAGTAGCTCCATCTGAGAAGTTGAATGTTTCCAGTTGTGTATCGGGTACAAACACTACATCCGGGCGAAGATCAAATGATGCCATTGGTAAATCATATACCTCTACTTCCAATGCTGGATCGGAAGCAGGTGGATAAATCTTTACTTGGCCGGTTTGGGGCAAAGAGGTCTTGTAGCGAATCGTGTATGTACCAGGCTCTGAAATTTTAAATTCGCCAGGCTTTGCAACCTTGTACACTGAAGAAACGCCTGTCTTTTTATTGATTACAAACCACTCATGAACAAAGCCGGTTCCTCTTACTGTGTCAATTTTTATGTCACCCGGGAAACAGAATTTTCTAACATAAACATCAAAGAAAGCATCTAAATCAGGTAAAAGAACTGTTATTGTTTTGAATGCATCTGATCTACATGTAAGGTTCGCGCTTTCTGCAACTGTATTAACAACTCCCAGCGAAATATCTTTTGTGCCTGGTGAAAAATAAGTAACCGGAATTCCACCTAAGGTTGTTTGAGTGAGCGTTGCCGGATTTGCATCGCCAGTTATTCCAAATGACCATTCATGACGGAACTGAGTGAAATTAATAGGTACCGGAGTGGTTGTGTTTGTGAACGTAACTGTTGAGGATCCACTGTTGAAAGGAGGCACTGGATTGTTGGTGAACGTAGCCGTTGGCTTTGTATAAACTCGGATCGGTTTTATTACCTCGGGAGCCGGACAATTGCCTGCATTATTAGCCCGATACACCACTTCAATATCTTCATACCCAAGTACAGATGAATTGCTCATAAACGCATAATCAACTGTAGATGTAGTCTTAGGTTCATTCTCCGTACCTGAAACATCTCCTTTCAATCTCCAGAACCATCTATGAGATGTAACACCCAAACTTTGATTCCTAAATGAAACTGTCTCTCCACTACAAACATCTTGAACATCAGGAACATTTGTAATGATGATCGACTTGATGGTTACTTTCTGAGTAGAGAATTTGAAGCAGCCAGGGAAAGGAGCAGGTAACTCTACGCGCAAGGTCACATTGTAATCTTGATTTTTATTTGGATTGAGGTTCGCAAATGTATGTGGTACAATTTGATTGGCAACGTCTGTAGTAGCAACATATGTACTATCGCTCGACCCATCCTGCCACTGCCATGTATATTGAGTCCCTGCCTTCTGATTGTACTGGAAATGATATTGGAAAGGGCTACACTGTGAAGGCGTCTCAACAACGCTAAATGCAGGGTCTGTATCACCTACAGTAATTGTCACAGATTGTCCGGTGATATTGATAGGACAATTGAAAGCGTCTTTGATCGATTTGATGGTATAGGTAGTCGTGACCGTTGGATTGACTTGAATCACTTTAAAATTGCCCGCGCCATTCACCACTTTATCGGTATTAGTAGTACCATCATCTTCGCTATAGGTAAATGAAAAAGGTGCCTGACCATCGATAGCGATAATCAAAAACTCGGATGATCCCTTGCAAATAGAAGCTGATGTATTTTGGAAGGTAGCATTCATTTCAGGGGCTACTGTAACAATCACAATTTTCTGATCTCCTTCGCAATCATTCGGATTGGCTCCAGGTCCAAATGCTTTGATTGTGTAAGTAATGCTTGCTTGAACGCCCGTTGTATTTAACAACAGTTGATTAATAGAAGCAGCAGGAACCGGAGTAGTTTGATCTGTAATTCCCGGCAAGCCGTTCAAATTCTCCACCGTCCATGTGTAATTGGTGCCTACCACATTGCTCGATAATGGTATTACCAAAGAATTATTATGACATATCTTATAAGTACTTGCCGGGCCGTTGATTTTCGGTTTTGGATTAACGATGACAGGTATAGTAATATCTGGTCCGGCACATCCATTCAATCTAGGGGTTACTGTATAAGTTACTGTAACCGGTGAATCACTATTAGCAACTGTTGGAGTAGTTGAATTGTAGAACAATGTCTGAAATATCACATTTCCTGCACCATTTGTTTCTCCTGTAATTTTTCCGGATGGATCGCTTGCAGTATACGTAGAAATGAAACCATCATAGTTTGGATCAGTTGCAGAGAGTGTAACGTTTACAAAGTCTGAACTACAAATAGTTGCATTAGCCGGTGTGGCCGCAATAGTAGGTCTTGGATTAACCGTTAACACCGCAATCAAATCTTCGCTGGTACAACCTAATCCTGAGCCACCAATAATCCTCGCTCTGAAGGTATAGGTCACAGTCTGCGGTAGTGAAGTTGGATTATCCCAGATATCAGTAACAGATTCATTGTTGACATACGAAATCTTAGGCACTGAAAGCAATACCAAAGAAGGATCCGACTTGACCGTTGAAATCAAATCAAATTGAATGGTGCCACCTCCACTTGGAGCAGACGTGCTGGTAAGTTGCATGGCTGATGGAACCGCCTCACACACCGTTTGAGTAGATGGTGTAATCGATAGTTTTGGTTTAGGCTCAACCGTGATCACCACTTGCGTAGAAGTTGGTGCTGTGCACCCTAAACCTCCCTTTGCGCTGGCAGCTACTGGTGTGATCGTATAGGTAACTGTAGCCGGGCTGTTGGTTGAGTTTACCAACTTATCTGCAATTACAGTAAACTCTGTTAAACCAGTTAAAGGTACTGGCGTAAATCCGGTAACAGCTCCCGGAGGGGTTGAAGTGGCAAAGTAATTAAACGTAACTACACCGGAAGAAGGAACCGTATTTGACTCCAATAATATATTCGTTGTACTTGGAGAATTAGGTGTATCGCTACAAATAGTAGCATTTGGTGGAGTAATCATTGTTACCGTTGGCTCTACGGTGAGCACCACATCAACTTGAGGTCCTTTGCAACCAGCTGCTGATACGGGCTCAATTCTATAGGTAACGGTCAGGATACCATTTGTTAAGTTTTCAAACCGATCCCCTATTAATTCATTCGAAGCTACTCCTACACGCGCGCCTGCATTACCAGCCGTTTGAGTAAGGCCCGGCTGAATTGTCACACTGATAACGTTATAGTTAGCCGCGGCCACACTGGAACTTTCTGAACCAAGTGTAATTCCACTGGCATCTGTTGAACAAACAGTAGTGGATAAGTTATTCAATAAAGCCGGTGAGGGATTAATCGTTAATGTGACAGTTGCTTCAGCTCCCAAACAACCAGCGGCTGATACCGGAACAATTTTGTAAACTGCTACCTGAGGCACACTGGTTGTATTGACATACACATCGTTGAAGATAGCATTTGCTGCTTTCCCCGAACCAATACCCGTATTACTTGAACCAGCGGTAAGGTTGAGCGAAGTAATTGAATTAACATTATAAGAAACGGCCGCAACTGATCCAGGACCTACGCCCAACGTTACACCTGATGCAACTCCACTACACACAGGCACAGGGTTTAGCGCTGGATCCAATACAGGCTTCGGGTTAATAGTAAGATTAATCAATTGCACTTGTCCTTCACATCCTGCATTACTTGTACCTTGAATAGAGTATACCACCACTACAGGTATGGCTGATGTGTTGGTATACTTATCATTTCTAATAAGGTTGATACCACCCACAGCATTCACAGAAACATTGCTTGGATTAGCGGTAATGGCACCCGGAACATTGACAGCAACCAACTTGTAGGAAGCTGCATTGGCAGATGTTCCGTTCGTACTCAAGATGATATTCGAAACTTCGTCACTACATACAGTATTATCCAAAGTTGGACTGATAACCGGTTCAGGGTTTACGATAACAGTTATCGTAAAGGCGGCTCCATAACAACCCGCAGCAGATCTAGGAACTACCTGATAGGTTACTTTCAAAGGAACTGCTGTTACATTCTCAAAAGAATCATTAAAAATTGCCGCAGCTGCCAAGCCTGTACCCACTGTTGGTGTACCTGTCAAACCAAAATCCTGTGAAACAACAGATACATCATACATTGTAGCAACAACGGATGACCCATTGGTTCCCAAATTTTTATTGATAATACCTCTACTACAGATAGTAATATTTGCTAATGAAGGATCCATTACCGGTTGTGGATCGATAGTCAATGTAACGATGATAGGATCTCCTAAGCAATTATCCGCACTAACAGGGACTACAGTGTATCGAACCGCGAGCGAACCGCTGGTTGTATTCGTAAACTTATCGTTCGCAACATAACTTGCAGCTACTCCATTCGCTATGGAAACATTACCCGCGTCCGGAGTTAATCCGCCATCCGCTGATATCGAAGTTATGTTATATGCAGAGGCTACTACTGAAGTTCCATTGGTATTTAAAACAATACCTGACGATAAACCACTGCAAACAGTTCGATCCAACGTAACCGCTACTACTGGTTCTGGTGTAATGGTTACAACTACTAGTTTCGCATCCCCCTCGCACCCAGAAACACTCACTGGAACAATCGTATAAGTAACGGTGAGTGGTGTAGAACCAGGATTGGTGTATTTATCGTTGAAAAGATATGTAGCCGCTACCAATGATCCGGGTATTGAAGCATTCGTTCCTGCCGCTGTTAAGCCAGGAGCTATTGCAACATTAGTCACATTATAATTTGCAGCACTCACAGAAGTGCCATTCGTATTCAAGGTTAATGAAATAAATTCATCGCTACATGCCGCCTTGTCCAGAGCTCCCACAACTGGTTCTGGACGAACTGTTTGCTTCACAACTAATGGTGCTCCTAAACATCCTGCTGCACTAACGGGCACTATTGTATATTCAACATCCAATGCTATTCCTCCTGTATTGGTATAGGTATCATTGAGTAAGTAATTGGCGGGAACTGCATTCGCAGGAACAACCG
Source organism: Flammeovirgaceae bacterium (assembly GCA_021300095.1). Lineage (GTDB taxonomy): Bacteria > Bacteroidota > Bacteroidia > Cytophagales > Cyclobacteriaceae > ELB16-189. The sequence goes on from JAJTHV010000242.1 coordinate 14,116, forward strand.
CTACACTCGCTGCCGATACACCTGATGGAATAGTAACAGAGATGATATTGTAAGATGCTGCTGCCACTGATGTGCCATTTGTGTTTAAAACAATTCCGCCTGGTTGGTCACTACATGAGGTTTTGTTAAGACCGCTAGCTACAACTGGTTCAGGATTGATGGTGATGGTTATGGATTGTTGATCACCGAAGCATCCAGCGGCACTAATAGGTACAACCGTATAAACGACTGTAGCAATTGAATTGGTCGTATTGCTAAATTTATCAGCAGCCAAATAATTGGCAGCAACGCCATTGGCAGGTACAGCCACATTACTTCCGTTGGCTGTTAGGGTTGGCGCTACAACTCTCGTTAAAATATTATACTGCGTAGCAGCCACAGAAGTACCGTTTGTTGTTAGATTCAATCCAATGGAACCATTACTGCAAACAGTAGCATCGAGCAAAGTGGAAACAACTGGCTGTGGATCTATTATGATGGTAATTAATTGAAGATCGCCAAGGCATCCATCAGCACTAACAGGAACCACAGAATAGGTTACTGCCAACGCGGAAGAACCAGTGTTAACGAATTTATCAGAAGCCAAATAAGAAGCGGATTCTCCATTACTTACTGTTGCATTGCCAGCATCAGGAATTAATCCGGGCGCTACATTGATCGCTGTAATATTATAGTTTGCTGCAACGATACTTGAACCATTGGTAGCGAGCGTTAAGTTGGTCGTCTCACCGCTACAAACGGTAGCATTCAAGTTAGTAGCAACCACCGGCTCGGGTTTAATCGAAACGACTATAGACTTGGAGTCACCCAAGCAACCATCTGCACTCACTGGTACCACCACATAGGTTACGTTTAGAATTCCGGCAGTGGTGTTAGTATATTGATCATTTGAAAGATAGTTGTCTGCAACACCTATTGCAGGGACTGTAGCGTTTGCGCCATTTGTGATAAGTCCGCCAGCCACGGCACGAGACACGATGTTATACCCGGTAGCTACAATTGAAGTGCCGTTGGTATTCAACAACAATCCAATCGCATTATCGCTGCAAATGCTTGTGTTTAGGTTAGTGGCGATAACTGGTTCTGGTCGAATCGATATGGTAATCGTTTTTACATCTCCTTCGCAACCAGCCCCGCTGATAGGGATAAGTGTATACACTACGTCCAAGGTTGCGCTTCCTAAATTCGTAAACTTATCTCCTGCCAAATAATTTGCCGTTACTCCGTTTGCAGGGACAGCCACATTTGTTCCAGCTGCCGTTAAGCCAGATGTAACTGTGCGTGTGAGAATATTATAAGTAGTAGCAGGAATGGAAATTCCGTTCGTATTCAGTGTTAACCCGATAGAGTTATCGCTACAAATTGATGCATCCAACCCATTGGCTACAACAGGTTCTGGATCAACAGTAATCGTAACTATTTTCGGATCACCTTTGCAACCATCCGCGCTGGTTGGAACAATGGTGTAGGAGACTGACAATGATCCTCCGGTTGCATTGGTGAATTTATCATTCGCCAAATAGCCATCCGTTACACCACCTACAGATGGAACAACCGCATTGCTTAATGCTGGTGTGATACCTACAGGTATTGAGATAGCGGTAACATCATAACTGACTGCCGCAACAGATAGGCCATTGGTATTTAACGTAAGCCCTGTCACCAAATCACTACAAACCGACTTATCAAGTGTCGTTGAAACAACTGGCTCAGGTTGGATGGTAACCGTGATATTAATCGGGTCACCTAGACATCCAACAGCACTTACGGGGACTACTGTATAAACTACTGTCTGATTGATAGAGCCCGTATTCGTAAATTTATCGGCAGCTAAATACGCATCAGAAACTCCATTAGCTGGAATGATGGCGTTAGTTCCCGCTGGAGTTAAACCCGCTGCAATTACACGATTGGTCACATTGTAGTTAACTGCTCCAATGGATAGTCCGTTCGTGTTCAGCATTAATGCTGTAGCTACATCACTGCACTGCGTCAAATTGAGCGCCCCTGAAACTACTGGCTCCGGATTGATGGTGATTGTGATTGATTGGGTATCTCCCACACAAGTAGCACCACTTACCCCTGCTACCGTATACGTAACCGTAAGAGGAGTGGCACCTGTATTTGTAAATTTATCAGTGCTAAGATATGTAGATGCCACACCATTGGCCGGAACTGCCACATTAGACACAGCGGGTGTCAATCCAGGAGCAATTGTACGTGAAACAATATTGTACGTTGCGGCTGATACTGAAGTGCCATTCGTGGCTAAATTCAAACCCGTGTTCGCATCACTACAAACCGTTGTATTTAACAAAGTAGAAACAACGGGTTCCGGATTGATTGTTATGGTGATTGTACGACTGTCACCGAGGCAACCCGCTCCACTGGTACCAGAAACAGTGTAAACTACAGTCAATGGCAGACTTCCTGTATTGGTATATTTATCGTTGCTAAGGTATCCAGCAGGTCTTGCGCTGGCGGGGATGACAGCATTAGCAGGATCTGGCACTAAACCCGCAGCAATTGAAACGGATGTGATTTCATAACTCACAGCGGCTACGGAAGTGCCATTCGTGTTGAGTGAAAGAGCAATGACTTGATCACTACAAATCGTTGAATTTAATGTGGTAGCTACTACTGGCTCAGGGCGTATTGTTACAGTAACTTGAACAGGATTTCCCAAGCATCCGGAAGCACTTACAGGTACTATTTCATAAACAACTGTTAAATCACCCGC